>CAZQCI010000039.1:15852-17004 GCA_964592255.1 uncultured Nitrospiraceae bacterium
TATCCGCTTCTCTCTTCTTCAAATCGTTTTCATATTGAGCGGCTTTTTGTTGTAACTCCATAAACTTGGTTTGAATTTCTTCAGCCTTAGCCTTAAGTGCATCTTCAGACAAAACCATCTTTTGCTTATCAAGATCTTCCTTCATTTTCTTAAGGTTTGTCTTTAAACCTTCTAATTGTTGCTGTTTGGAATCAAAATCGGCTTTTAAAGAAGCTTTAGCACGCTTTCCTTCTTCCACTTCGTTAAGGGCCCGTTGAAGACTAACAAGGGCAATTTTTCCTTCCGCCATGGCAGATAAATTGAATGTAGCGACAAAAATGAGAGTGGCAATGACTGAAAGTTTTTTCATGAGGTTTAAGCTCCTTTAATTTAAGTAAATTTAATTACGTACTTATTACTAATTTGTTTTAAGAAATTGGTGATATAAGAAAAAAACGTCTTCAAATCAAGGGATATTTAGGCAGTGTATCAGTTTGAAGTTTAACGAAGAAAAAAATCGTCATCCCGGCATGCCTTAAGCCGGGATCCATTTTAAAATAGATTTAAATGGATACCGGCTAACTACCGCCGGTATGACTAGGGTAAAGTTTCAAACTGAGTCACTACTAAAAAGATTGACCAATCGTGAAGTTAAAGACGGAAGAAGATTCTCCGGATCTTCTATCGATGGGAAATCCCCATTCGAAACGAAGAGGCCCAAAGGGAGAGTTCCAACGCAAACCAAAGCCATAATCAGCCCGTAAACTAGAAAAATCAATCGATTCAGTTTCAGAATAAGACTGCCCCGCATCAAAGAAAGCCACCGCTCTAAATCCCGCAGGATCATAAATCGGCGCTTCATATTCCACATTCAGTAAAAGCATACGGTTACCACCGTAAGTAAACTTTTTATCTCCACCAATGGCTGAACGAGGAATACGAAGCTGCGGACCAATACTATTTAAATCAAAACCACGCAGCGTATTCACTCCGCCTAAGAAAAAGCGTTCAAACAGAGGAACTGGCTCATCATTAAGAGAATTAACATAAGAAAAAAGGGCTCTCCCTTTCACAAGCATACGAACCGGAAGAGGTATAAAAGAACGGACTTCAGCATGCATGCGGTCAAATTCATTATCCCCGCCAATACCATTCCCAGCATATTCATTGCTA
>CAZQCI010000040.1:0-16821 GCA_964592255.1 uncultured Nitrospiraceae bacterium
AAAAAAGAAATTTTTGGAAAAAGTATCTCAGGTGGGTCATTTTTTTCTTCAAGAGCTTGCCTTGCTTGCTAAAAAATTTCCGGAGTTCATTGATACTGTCCGTGGTCAAGGGTTGATATTGGCGTGTGAATTAAAAAAGGAAATGGGTTCCCAAATTGTTATGAGATGTTTGGAGAAGGGTTTGCTGATCAATAGTATCCAGGGCAACATTCTGCGTTTTGTTCCTCCTTTGATTATCACAAAAGCTGATGTGAAAAGGGCTTTGAAAATTATTCATGAAGTTATGGTTGCGTTGGAACAGGAGGGGGCATGACTAAAAATCTTCTAACATTAAATGATTTAACGCCTCGTGAATTAACCAGCCTTTTAAAACGGGCTCTTGAAATGAAGAAGAAAAGATCTTCTGTCAAACCTGTGCTTAAAGGAAAAATTTTAGGGCTCATTTTTGAAAAATCATCCACGCGCACACGCGTCTCTTTTGAAGCTGCGATGGTTCGCTTGGGAGGGAGCTCCATTTATCTTGATAAACAAGCCTCTCAGTTAGGTCGTGGGGAAACTTATGCCGATACGGCTCGTGTGTTGTCGCGGTATTTAAATGGTTTAGTGTTAAGAGCGTATGCTCAGTCCGATTTAGAAGAACTGGCGGCTCATGCGCCCATACCGGTTATTAATGGTTTAACGGATGAGTTTCATCCCTGTCAGGTCATGGCCGATCTTCTGACCCTGTTGGAATTTAAAAAAGATTTGAAAAAAATCAAAGTAGCTTACGTGGGCGATGGTAACAATATGGCTAATACCTGGATTCAAGCCGCCATGATTTTGGGTTTTGATCTGCGTTTAGGTTGCCCTCAAGGTTATGGTCCGGATAAAACCCTGATGGCAGAGTCAAAACAGTTCAAAAATATTTTAATAACCGACGATCCTATCGAAGCCGTTGCCGGCTGTGATGCAATCAATACGGATACGTGGTTTTCAATGGGGCAAGAAGTGTCTGATGAAAAACGGAATGTGTTTAAAAAATTTCAAGTGAATCAAAAGCTAGTTTCGCACGCTCATCCCAAAGCTATTGTCTTACATTGTTTACCTGCCCATCGAGGAGAAGAGATTACCGATGAGGTGATGGATGGGCCTCAATCGGTTATTTTTGACGAAGCCGAAAATCGGCTTCATGTGCAAATGGCGTTGTTGGAAAAACTGTTGAAGTGAAAACTATTTTAGTAACTCCCCCTAGCCCCCTCTTATATTTAAGAGGGGGAAGAGGCTTCTCCTCTTCTTAATATTAAAGGAAGAGGTTGGGTGGGGTGACTACAATTTCAAATGAAAGAAAAAATTAATAAAGTAGTTTTGGCTTATTCTGGTGGTTTGGATACTTCCGTTATTCTTAAATGGTTAATTGAAACTTATCAATGTGAAGTGGTGTGTTTTGCCGCTGATTTAGGACAAGGGGAAGAGTTAACGCATTTAGATGAAAAGGCCAAAGCGACGGGGGCCTCTAAAATTTATATTGAAAATCTTCAGGAAGAATTTGTGCGTGATTTTGTTTTTCCGATGCTGCGTGCTAATGCTGTTTATGAGGGTACTTATTTATTAGGAACTTCTATTGCCCGTCCTTTAATTGCTAAAAAACAGATTGAAATTGCGCAAAAAGAAAAAGCAGATGCTGTGTCGCACGGAGCCACCGGTAAGGGTAATGATCAAGTTCGCTTTGAGCTTACGTATTATGCGCTTCAGCCCGATATCAAAGTTATAGCTCCTTGGAGAATTTGGGATTTAAGTGCACGTCAAACTCTCATTGATTACGCTAAGAGTCATGGCATTCCTGTTCCGGTTACTAAAGCTAAACCTTACAGTTCTGATCGTAATTTGCTTCATATCAGTTTTGAAGGAGGGGTTTTGGAAGATCCTTGGGCGGCTCCTCCGGAAGATATGTTTTTACTTTCTGTATCACCCGAAAAAGCGCCTGATCAGTCGGTTATTGTAGAGGTGGATTACGAAAAAGGAAACCCCGTAGCCGTTGACGGTAAAAAAATGCAGCCGCATCAATTATTGGCGCATCTTAATAAAGTGGCCGGAGCCCATGGAGTGGGGCGAGTTGATTTGGTAGAGAATCGTTTTGTTGGTATGAAGAGCCGTGGCGTGTATGAAACTCCTGGAGGCACAGTTCTTCATGTGGCCCACCGAGCGCTTGAATCGATTACGCTGGATCGTGAAGTTCTTCATTTGCGTGACTCACTTATTCCAAAATATGCCGAATTGGTTTATTACGGTTTTTGGTTTGCCCCAGAGCGCGAATGGATTCAACGTTTTATGGATGACGCCCAACAAAACGTGACAGGGACAGTTCGCCTTAAGTTGTATAAAGGCAATGTTACCATTCTTGGACGTAAGGCGGAAAAGAGCTTGTTTAACCCTGAAATGGCGACTTTTGAAAAGGATACTATCTACAAACAGGCGGATGCGGAAGGTTTTATCAAACTAAATGCGCTCCGTTTGCGTATACGTAAAATGATGGGCTTATAGGCCGTTCTCATGAAGAAATGGATCATAGTCATTGCTGTGTTTTGTTTAGGGGGTCCGTTTGCCTGGGCCAACCCTCAGGCCGATTCAAAGGTCTATTTGCGTCTAGATTTGAAGCAATGTGTGGGTATGGCGCTTCAAAATAATCCACAGATTATTTCTTCTTCCCATGATGTTGAAATTTCTCAAGCCAAATTGAGAGAGGCTCATCCTCAAGGTATTCCGGTTTTGCATTATGAGCATAAGATTGCCCCTGTACCTGGGGATATCGATAACATGGGCGGCAGTTTTTTTTCAGGAGACATTAGTATTTTTAATGAATTTAAAGTGGAAGCTGGTTCCCCCATTACAACTTTTGGAAAAATAAAAACGGCTCAAGAATTAGCGCAGATTGGAGTTGATGCTTCTTGGTTTCAAAAAGATAAAACACAAAGCGAGATTGTTTTTAAAATTTATCAAATTTACCAAGGCATTATTTTAGCTCGTGAACTTATTTCGTTGGGAAATCAGGCCAATGATACTTTAGCTAAAAAAATCGACAATATGCGAGATGATAAAACTCCTGATCAAATCGGCATATTGAAGTTAAAGATGGCTTTATTTGAAGTGCAACGAAAAATGGAAGAGGCTCGTGAAAAAGAACAACTGGCTGTTTCAGCTCTTAAAGTTCAATTAGGGCTTGAGCATGATGTCGATTTAAATATCAAGTCATCAAGTTTGGCGGCTGTTTCTTATAAACTGAGACCTTTGGATTATTATTTAGAAGAAGCGTTGGAGCATCGGCCGGAATATAAATTGTTGGCTCAAGGTGTGGCGGCTAAAGAAAAAAAGTTGAAAATTGAAAAACTGAATTACGTGCCTAATTTTGGAGTGGGAGGTTTTGTTGATATTGGTAGGGCTCCGGGTATTACTGGTGGATCGGATGAAAATAATAACACCAACCCTTTTAATTTTACCAAGGCGGGTGTTGGCTTCCAATTGAAAGGTGATTTTGATTATGTGAAAACCAGTTCTCGTATTAAGCAATCTCAAGCCGACTTGCTTAAAACCATTTATGACAAACGGGCTGCCGTTCGTGGCTTGCAGCTGGATATTGAGCAAACCTATTTAGATATCAAGTCTGCAAGAAATCTGTTAAATGCCGTAGAAGAAGCTAAGAAAAACGCCCGGCAGATGGTTTTTTTAACTAAAAGTAATTTAGATATCGGGCTTGGAGAAAAAAAAGATTATCTTGATGCTGTGCAGTCTTATCTCGTGTTTCAGGGAAGGGAGTTGGAGTCGATTTATAATTACAATGTCGCTGTTTACGAACTCAAAAAGAAAACCGGTACCCTGGTTGATGAATTTACAAAGGAGATTCAATGAAAAGACGGATATTATTTTTTTTGCTGCTGACAATAGTGGCCTGTCATAAAAAACAGGAAGAACCCAAGCCTGTGAGTCAAGTGCCAGCTCAAACTACAACTCCTCCAACCGTTGTGGAGCCCACAACGCAGGCTAATAAATTGTCGCCGATGGGTGCCATTAAAGAGTTAGATTCTAAAATTGAAACGTACAAGACGGGCAATAATCTTACCCCGCAAGAAGTGGAGTCTAATCGTAAGCTGAAGGAAAATATCATTCGTGGTACTTTCGATGTAACATCCTTATGCAAGCTTTCTTTAGATACGCATTGGAATGAAATTGCTGAAAAAGATCAGGTTGATTTTGTGCATCTGATGACCAGTCTTTTAGAGAAGAAGGCCATTTTGTCTAAGGAACAAGTGAAAGGTGATGATAAGCCTTACAAAATTGATTATGTTTCCGAAAGTTTTTTAAATCCGGAAAAAAATATCGCCCTTGTCATTACTAAGCTTAGTGTTCCATCGGAACGTGTTACTCTTAATATTCGTTATAAGATGAATGAAGATTCTAAAGGTTGGAAAATTTTTGACGTGATTGTCGATGATGCGTCTTTGGTGGATAACTATAAGTTTCAATTTGATACTATCATCAAAAAATACGGTTATCCTGAGCTCGTTAACCGCATGCAGAAAAAACTCAAAGAAATGGAATAACTTGTTCAAACGCACTCTCATTTTTTTAGCTGACGGAGCCCGGCCCGACGTGCTTCAGGCTGAAATGAAGAAGGGCAACCTTCCGAATCTTTCCCGCCATCTCTGTGAACGTGGCACGCATCAAGCCATGCTGACGGCTTTTCCTTCAACGACGGGGCCTGCCTATTTGCCTTTTTTAACCGGTTGTTTTCCAGGGACTTGCAATGTGCCTGGTATTCGTTGGTTTGATCGCGGTCATTATGCCAAAAAAGGATGGTCCTTTAAAAGTTTCCGCAGCTATGTGGGATTAGAGACTTATTTGTTTAATCGGGATATGAGTTCCCAAGTTAAAACGGCTTATGAAATTTTTAAAAAACCCGTTAGTATTTTAAATAATATCCATCGGGGTATTCCGAAGGGTGGTAATAAAACAAAGCATGGGCGTATTTGGTATATTTACTATGCCCATTTAACCGATCATTGGTCATTTGTGGATGATGTGGTCGCTAAAAAAACAATAGCCGCTCTTGATGAGGATCCTGATTTTGTTTTTTTGGTTTTTCCATCGGTGGATGAGTATTCTCATCGCTCTAGTGTGACCCATCCTCGTACTCTGGAAGCCTATCGAAACATTGATGCGCATGTGGGGCGTATTGTCGAAAAATTAAAATCCAAAGGCATGTATGACGATACATTGATGGTGTTAGTTAGTGATCACGGTTTATCCGATACACACACCCATTTTGATGTGGGGCCTTATCTTGAGAGTAAAGGTATTAAAACTTTTTTCTACACTCAAATTTTCAAACGTAATTTTAAGGCTGCATCCATGGTTTCTGGAAATGGAATGTCCCATCTTTATTTTAAGACGGACAAAGGGTGGGCTGAACGCGCCACTTTTGAATATCTGTCTCATACTGGAATTTTATTGGATGAGCTCCGCATGCGCCCCGAAGTTGATTTAGTAGCAAGTCTCGGTGCTGATGGATCGATTCATCTGCAGACCGAGAAAGGGCATTCTTTTTTCAAAGTCACTCAGGATGGTGTGGATTACCACTATAATCAGTCTGATGCTTTAGGGATTTTTTCCGGGGGATCTTCCGTGTCCTTGACTTGGGAAGACACAGTTCAAAAAACTTGGGATTCGCATTACCCCGATGTGTTTAAGCAACTAGAACAAGTTTTTAGGTCGCCTCGTTCAGGAGATGTGATTGTGACGGCTAAAAGTGGTTTTGATCTTCGTGAGCGTTATGAACATCCGGAACACAAGGCTTCTCATGGTAGTTTATGCCCGGAGCATATGTTTATTCCTTTTTTAATGAATGCTCCCGTCAGCCGAGACAAAAACCGTTCCGTGGATGTGTTTCCCACCATTCTTAGTTTAATGGGTAAAGAAATTCCTAACGGCTTGGATGGGGTGAGCTTAGTGTGATTTTTTAGCTTACAACAGTTCCCACTGCCTATGCTGTAAATCAGCCTGTAATTTACTTCGATTCTGTAAATTCCGCATCCACCACATTATCATCTTTTTTGGAACTTTCTCCTGCAGAAGATGATTTTTCATCACCGCCAGCGCTGCTGGTTTCGGCACTACCCGTACTCGTTTCACCAGTGGCTCCAGTAGCTTTATACATGGCTTCACCGATTTTAAAGGCGGCTTGTTGAAGAGCCTCTGTTGCTGATTTGATTTTTTCAGCGGAGCCATCTTCGATGGCTTTTTTGGAGTTTTCCAACGCTTCTTCCACTTTTTTCACATCTTCAGCGGATAGTTTGTCTTTGTGGTCTTTAAGATTTTTTTCTACTTCGTGGACCAGGGCATCGGCTTTATTTTTGTTTTCTATTTCTTCCCGTTTCTTACGGTCTTCAGCCTCATGCTCCTTGGCTTCTTTAACCATTTTATCGATTTCATCTTTTTGTAAACCGGAAGAAGCCGTGATGGTGATGTGTTGCTCTTTGTTGGTGGCTTTGTCTTTAGCGGTTACATGCACAATGCCGTTGGCATCGATGTCGAAAGTGACTTCCACCTGGGGAATACCACGGGGCGCGGGAGGAATACCGTCTAAATGAAAACGCCCCAATGTACGGTTATCGCGAGCCATTTCACGTTCCCCTTGCAACACATGGATTTCCACGCTGGTTTGGCTGTCTGCCGCGGTGGAGAAAACTTGAGACTTGCGTGTTGGGATGGTGGTGTTGCGTTCAATCAGTTTGGTCATGACCCCACCCAGGGTTTCAATACCCAAGGAGAGCGGGGTGACGTCTAACAACAACAGGTCTTTGACTTCTCCTTTAAGAACTCCACCTTGCACTCCGGCTCCGGCGGCAACCACTTCATCGGGGTTCACACCCATGTGGGGGTCTTTGCCGAAGAATTTTTTCACTTCGTCGCGGATGCGCGGCATACGGGTTTGCCCACCCACCAAGACTACTTCGTCAATATCGGAGGCTTTTTTGCCGGAATCCTGGAGACATTTTTTAACAGGCTCGAAGGATTTAAGAATGAGGTCTTCGCATAACGATTCAAGCTTAGCTCGTGTCAGCTTGATGTTCATGTGCTTGGGGCCACTGGCATCGGCTGTGAGGAAGGGCAGGTTGATTTCAGTTTCCAAAGCGGAAGACAATTCAATCTTGGCTTTTTCTGCCGCTTCTTTAAGGCGTTGGAGAACCATTTTGTCTTTGGAAACATCCAAGCCTTGATCTTTTTTGAATTCGGCGATGAGGTAGTCGATCAATCGTTGATCTAAGTTGTCACCTCCTAAATGGGTGTCTCCGTTTGTAGCCACCACTTCCACAACATTTTCTCCTACTTCTAGAATGGAGATATCAAAAGTGCCTCCACCAAAGTCGTATACGGCAATGACTTCATCTTTTTTCTTATCCAACCCATAAGCCAAAGCTGCGGCGGTGGGTTCGTTGACGATGCGGAGCACATTTAATCCAGCAATACTCCCCGCATCTTTCGTGGCTTGACGTTGTGAGTCGTTGAAATAGGCGGGCACGGTGATGACGGCTTCGTTGACGGTTTCACCCAAATAATCTTCGGCGGCTTTTTTTAACTTCATCAAAACACGGGCTGAAATTTCGGGAGGTGTGTATTCTTTATCGTTGATATTTACGGCCGCATCTCCGTTGGAGCGCTTCATGACTTTGTAAGGGACGATTTTCATTTCTTCGCCTACTTCGTCGAATTTACGTCCCATGAACCGTTTGATGGAATAAATCGTATTTTCCGGATTTGTAATGGCCTGACGTTTGGCGGACTGACCTACGAGGATTTCACCGTCTTTGGTAAAGGCTACAACAGAAGGGGTAGTTCGGGCGCCTTCTTGATTGGGGATGATCTTAGGTTCGCCCCCTTCCATCACCGAAACACACGAGTTGGTGGTGCCTAAGTCGATACCAATTACTTTTGAACTTTTTTTGTCTGCCATAAAAATCTCCGTAAGTGTTTGAAATATAAGACTAAAGATTTAGATCGGTTTTTGTGCTGCCCGACTGAGGGTAAGAATAGGTAGGCTTTGAGGGTTGTCAACCCTTTAGAGAAAATTATTTAGAGAATATGTTGGGCCATGAGCGAGTCACCCCGTAGGTTTTAATACGGGGTCCGAGTTAAGGAAAAAATGGATACCGGCTAAATACATGCCGGTATGACTCAAATGAAATTTTAAACTGAGGCACTATCAAATACTTTCAGGAGTTGACAAATTTCTACAGCTGGTTACTTTTGCTCTCTCTTATGACTAAGCGTGATTATTATGAAATTTTAATGGTGGCCCGTAACGTTGATGACGGGGAATTGAAAAAAGCCTATCGGCAATTAGCCCTTAAATACCATCCCGACAAAAATCCTGGAGATAAAGCAGCGGAGGATAAGTTTAAAGAAGCCTCGGAAGCCTATGAGGTTTTATCGAATCCGGAAAAGAGGGCCCTTTATGATCAGTTTGGGCACAGTGGTCTTCAAGGGGGTGGTTTTGGCGGTGGTTTTTCTGGCATGGAGGATATTTTTGAAAATTTCGGTGATATTTTTGGAGATCTTTTCGGGATGGGTGGACGCGGTTCTTCCCGTAGGGCTCAACGCGGACGTGATTTGCGTTATGATTTAGAAGTGGATTTTATGGAGGCCTGTTTTGGAAGTGAAAAGGAAATCCAAGTGACGCGTAACGGTGCCTGTGACACGTGTCAAGGGGCAGGCAGTGCCGATGGGGCCGTTAAAACGTGTCCTAAATGTCATGGGGCGGGTCAGGTTAGTCATACGCAAGGTTTTTTTACCATCCGTTCCACATGTGCGTACTGCCAAGGACGTGGCTCTACTATTAGTAACCCTTGTACCGACTGCCGCGGGACCGGGACTATTAAACAGAGTAAAAAGTTAAGCGTAAAAATTCCTCCGGGTGTCGATTCAGGTGTTCGTCTTATGCTGCAGGGTGAAGGTGAAGCAGGGGAGCGTGGTGGTAATGCCGGAGACCTTTACGTTTTTATCAATGTTAAAAAGCACGACGTGTTTATTCGTGAAGGGGACAATATTATTTGTGATCTTCGTATTAGCATGCCTCAGGCGGCTCTTGGGACCCAAGTCACCCTTCCTGGTTTGAAAGGGGAAGAAGAAATTGAAATCCCCAGGGGTATTCAATCGGGTGAAACCATTGTCCTGCGGGGTAAAGGGGTTCCTAACCTTCGTTCTAGACGTCCCGGTGATTTTATTGTGCGTGTCATTGTGGAAACCCCCACATCACTGAATGCCGAACAAGAAGAATTGTTGAAAAAATTTATCCAACTACGGGGTGAAAGTGTGACCGGCATTATCGATTCCAAAAAGAAGAAAAAGAAAAAAGGTTTTTTTGGGTAAGAAATAAGGATACAGTTTTGTCATCCCCGCGAAGACGGGGATCCATGGTTCGACAGGCTCACCATGTCCTGTTAACTGGATTCCCGCCTTCGCGGGAATGACAATTTTCAAGGAGCGTTATGGACATTCAAGAAATTAACAAAGAAGTGGCGCGTTGGCAGCCGGTTGTGCGTGATGTTTTAGCTGAAGCGGGCAAAGTGATTGTGGGACAAAAATATTTGATGGAACGCCTATTGATGGGTATTTTAGTCGATGGTCATATTCTGGTTGAAGGGGTGCCGGGCTTGGCTAAAACTACGGCAGTTAAAACATTGGCGCGGGTTATCGATTCCAGTTTTCAGCGTATCCAGTTTACTCCCGATTTATTACCGGCGGATATTTTAGGAACCCAAATTTATAATCCCAAAACTCAGGAATTCACGGTTAAAAAAGGACCGCTCTTTCACAATATCATTCTCGCTGACGAAATCAACCGGGCACCAGCTAAAGTTCAAAGTGCTTTACTTGAAGCGATGCAGGAAAAACAGATCACCATCGGAGAAGAAACTTACACACTGCAAGATCCGTTCATTGTTTTGGCGACTCAAAACCCGATTGAACAAGAAGGAACGTACCCGTTGCCGGAAGCGCAGGTGGATCGTTTTTTACTGAAGTTACGGGTTGATTATCCCACACGTCAGGAAGAAATGACGATTATGGAGCGCATGACTCAACAAAAACCGGTGTCTTTAGCTCCTTGTTTAAACCCTAAAAATATTCAAGAGCTGCGTTTGCTTATCCGCAACCTTCATGTGGATCCTAAAATTAACGACTACATTATTAATTTAATCTTCGCTACGCGTAACCCCAAAGAGTTGGGCATCGGTGTGGAACGATACATTCAATTCGGTGCTTCCCCGCGTGCTACTATTGCACTTAACTTGGCAGCTAAAGCTTATGCTTTTTTTCAGGGACGTGGTTTTGTGGTTCCTCAAGATGTTAAAACCATGGCCTTTGATGTGCTTCGTCATCGTATCCTGCTTCATTTTGAAGCTGAAGCGGAAGGCTTGACCACTGATGATGTCCTCAAGAAAATTTTAGATCAAGTGGAAGTGCCTTAAAAAATTCCATGCTTTCTCCTGAACTTCTTAAAAAGATTGAGCGGATTTATATTACCAGCAAGATGATGGTGAATGATATTTTCGCCGGTGAATACGAATCAGCTTTTCGTGGCCATGGGATGGAGTTTGAAGAAGTGCGTGAATATAGCCCCGGGGATGACATTCGTGCCATCGACTGGAATGTCACTGCCCGAATGGACCGGCCTTTTGTCAAAGTCTTTCGCGAAGAGCGGGAACAGACCGTGATGTTAGTGGTAGATGGTTCGGGTAGCCAGGATTTTGGATCGCAGAAAAATCCTAAAAGAGAAGTGGTGGCGGAAATAGCGGCCATTTTAGCTTATGCGGCCATTAAAAGTAGCGATAAAGTAGGACTGCTTATTTTTACAGATCGAGTAGAGCGCTACATTCCTCCTAAAAAAGGACGAGGCCATGTTTGGCGTGTTATTTCTGAAATTCTTTCCTTCAAGCCTAAGGGAGTTAAAACCAATATTGCTGAAGCCCTGACATATTTGAACAAAGTGATGCATCGTAAGTCGGTGTGTTTTTTACTTTCCGATTTTTTTGCCGATAATTTTGAAACGGCCTTGCGAGTGGCTCGTTTTAAGCATGATATGGTGGCTCTTCATATCAGTGACCCTTTGGAATCTTCTTTTCCTGCCGGAGGGTTATTAACTTTTCGTGATTTGGAAAGTGGTCGCCTGGTGACGCGCGATATGAGCTCGGTAGAAGCCCGTAACTTTTATCAAATTGCCCGTAATAAAGAGCGGCAAAAACTTTTAGCACGTTTTCGCTCTATGAATATTGACTCTCTCTTCCTGGATACCCAGCGCGATCCCATTCATGCTTTGTTGGAATTTTTTAAGATGAGAGAAAGGCGGCAATAGATGGCGGATTCCACTCTACCCTCTCTTGATCAAATGAAAGATATCCTGGATATCGAAGGGATTGTTTTTTCTTCCACCAAAAAATATTTTTTAATCACTTTATTTGTTATACTGTTTTTGGGGCTTCTCTTTTTTTTAGTTAAGTTTTTTCTTAAATGGCTTCGGCGGCATCGAGAGGTACGGCTTTTACCGCATGAAAAAGCATTGTTGGAAATTAATAATCTTGAAAGACAAGGTTTGATCGAAAAAAAAGAATTTAAGAAGTTTTGTTTTCTCTGTTCGGATATTTTACGGGGCTATATTTCGGATCGTTTTGCTTATCCTGCTTTAGAAAAAACCACGGCAGAAATTACTTTAGATCTTGCAACACTTTCTTTTCTAGAGGCGAATACATCAGCGGAGCTTCTCGACTTTTTGAAAAAAACCGATCAAGTTAAATTTGCGGGCTTTATTCCTACTCACGAAGAGATGCAGTCTGTTTTATCCTTCTTAAAGACTTTTGTTGAGCAAACGTTGCCAAACTCTCATCCAGTAACGGGAGGTGGGGCATGAAGCATGTTTTTAGTTTTGCTCATCCTTTTTTCTTTTCTCTTTTTTTATTGTTGCCGTTTGTGTTGGCTCGCTATCTGCGTGGAAAAAATAATGCTCCTTTAAGTTTTTCATCCATTAAATCTCTTGAATCTTTGGTCCCATCGTGGCGGGAGCGCCTTAAGCATCTTCCGGCTTTTTTACGTTTGATGGCGCTTGTTTTTTTTATCTTGGCTTTGGCACGTCCGCAATGGGGGAACAAAACCACTGAGGTTTTGAGTGAAGGAATTGATATTCTGTTATCTGTTGATACCTCCGGCAGTATGAAAGCGTTGGATTTTCATTTGAACGGCGCCGAAGTTAACCGATTAGAAGTGATTAAAAAAGTGGTAGATGATTTTGTTGCCAAAAGACCCTACGACCGCATCGGTATGGTGGTTTTTGGCGAGACGGCCTTTACACAGTGTCCTCTTACTTTGGATAAAGATACTTTACGAACATTTTTAAACTGGGTGCATATCGGCATGGCTGGGGATGGTACTGCTGTAGGAAATGGTTTAGCCATGAGTGTTAAGCGTTTGAAGGATCAAAAGACCAAGTCGAAGATTATTATTTTACTGACTGATGGGCGTAACAATGCCGGAGAGATTTCCCCGATGATGGCTGCCCAGATTGCGAAGGATTTTCATATTAAAGTTTATACCATCGGTGTGGGAACCCGTGGGCCGGTTCCTTATCCCCAAGAGACGCCTTTTGGTGTCCGTCGGGCTTATGCCGAACTGGACCTTGATGAAGATACCCTCAAACAAATTGCGGAAGCCACAGGTGGCCAATATTTTCGAGCGACCGAGACGGAGGAGTTGGAAAAAATTTATTCTACCATCGATCAGTTAGAAAAAACCGAGATTAAAGTGAAAGAATATCATGAGGAAGACGAATTGTACGCCTGGTTTTTAGTGGTCGGCTTTTTCTTTTTGTTGATGGAAATTATTTTGTCGCAAACGGTGTTTGTAAGATTGCCTTGAAGGAAATGGTTTAATGAAATTTGCCTCTCTTCAATATTTGTGGGTTTTATGGATACTCCCTTTGGGTGTTGTATTCATAATTTGGGCTGAACGTAGCAAAGGACACAAAACCCGTTTGCTGGTGGGGGAATCTCTGTGGAACCGTATGTTTCCCGGTTTTAGCCGTTGGCGTCGCTGGATGAAATGGGGGCTTATTGGGTTATCCTTACTTTTTCTTTGCATCACTCTCATGCGTCCCCAATGGGGTTATGAATTGCGTGAAGTTAAACGGACAGGTGTGGATATTTTTGTGCTGGTGGATACGTCCAATTCTATGTTGGCGGAAGATATAAAACCCAATCGTATGGAGCGTGCTAAGCGTGAGTTGGTTGATTTTTTGAAGTACCTGCACGGAGACCGCATTGGTTTGGTCGTTTTTGCTGGCAGTTCATATGTGGCTTGTCCGTTAACAACCGACTATGATGCGTTTTCCATTTTTGTCGACCAATTGGATACAAATCTCATTTCCAACCAAGGTACCGATTTAGGAGGAGCTCTGAAGAAGGCCCTAGGTGCTTTTTCTAATGAGCCTAACCGCTCCCGTGCCATTGTTTTATTGACGGATGGAGAAGATAATTCCGGATCTTTCCTCCAGACGCTGGCTCAGGTGAAGGAGAGCGGTATTAAGCTTTTTGTTATGGGGATGGGGACTTCGGAAGGGGCCCCCATTCCATTATCTGAAGGTCAGGGTTTTAAAATGGATGCCTCAGGGTCCATTGTGGTTTCAAAATTAAATGAAGCGGCTCTTCAACAAGCCGCGGTTGCTGGAGGTGGAGTTTATGTTCGCTCGGTGACGGGAGATTCTGATTTGGAGCAAATTTACCTTAAAGGGATCAAGCAAGTTTTAGAGGCTGGAGAGCTGAAGAGTGAAGAGAAAAAAATTGGCCGTGAGTCTTTTCAAGTTCCTCTATTGATTGCGGTCATGCTCTTATTGTTGGAATCGTTTGTGAGTGAAGTTTCTTCCAGTCGTCGCAGAAAGTGGTTTGGTTTTTGGGTATTTTTATTTTTTATCTTTTTTCACGGGTTGCCTGTGCAGGCTTTTTCTTTATTTTCCTTGGATGCCGCCAATAAAAATTACCAGAAAGGAAAATACGATGAAGCCATGCGTCAATATGAAGAGGTTCTCAAAGAAAATCCTGAAGATCCCGATGTGAATTACAATTATGCCGACACGCTTTATCAACAAGAAAAATATGATGAAGCAACAACTCATTATTTAAAGAGCTTAAATTCTCAAAATCCAAAAATTCGAGAAAATTCCCTCTACAATTTAGGCAACAGTGCTTATCGTAAAAATGACCTACAGGGGGCGGTGGATTATTATAATAAAACCCTTCAAATGAACCCTGCCAACAAGAAAGCGGAATTAAACCGTGATTTTGTTTTGAAAAAAATGGAGGAGCAGAAGAAAGAGCAACAGAAACAAGAGGATCAAAAGCAGGAAGAAAAAAATCAACAACAAGACCAGCAAGGTCAACAAGACCAGCAAGGTCAACAAGACCAGCAAGGTCAGCAAGGTCAGCAAGGTCAGCAAGATCAGCAAGGTCAGCAAGATCAGCAAGATCAGCAAGATCAGCAGAAACAGTCACAGGAAGGTGTGGGGCAAGAAGCCCAACCCCAGGCTCGCTCTTTATCTGAAGAAGAAGCGGAGCGCTGGTTAAAATCGATGGATGATAATCCCAAAAATGCTATAAAGGGTCGTATTCTTAAAGAAGGAGAATCCCAGAGAGCTCAGCCTGAGAAGGATTGGTAATTTTCTCTCTTAAGGGGAGTTCCCATCATTATGAAGACATATTTTTTATCTCTTTTTTTATGCCTCTTAGCTTGCCCTGTTTTGGCGCAGGTTTCTGTGAGCGCCCAGGTGGACATGCCTCAGGCCTCTTTAGAAGACGAAGTGACGTTAACAGTGACTGTTAAGGGGGCGATGAAAGCGCAAGAGCCGGTGTTGCCTTCTATACCGGCTTTTAAAGTGATTCCGTCTGGGACATCTTCCAGCCTTCAAATTATCAATGGCAATGTTGATTCCTCCAAAGAATATCATTATGTCCTTATTCCGCAGCAAGAAGGGCAGTTTACTATTGATCCTATTTCCGTTTCTGTTGAAGGTAAGGATTATAAAAGCAATCCCATCACTCTTGCTATTTCCAAATCGGGCAATGGTCTGCCTCAAACGGCTTCTCCTCAAAATCCTAATGCTATTCCACAGCCTACAAATCCTTTTGGTATCGTGGTGCCTCCGGTTTCGCCCCCTGTCAACGAGCCGAAAGATTCACGTGATTTTTGGATGACGGCTACGGTGTCTAAAAACAATCCTTATGTGAACGAAGAAATCCTCTATACCTTCCGTTTTTTTACTCGGATTCAAGTGGGAACGGCCAATTTAACTTTGCCTGATTTTAAAGAGTTTTGGTCTGAAGAAGTGGTGCCTGAAAAAAAATATTATAAAGAAATTGGTGGAGACCGTTTTGTCGTGTCCGAAAAGGTTATCGCACTTTATCCGTTGCAGTCCGGGCAAGTGACTATTCCGGAAACGGTTTTAAAGATGGAAATTCCAGAGCAAGCGGCTAATCCTTTTTTTAATGATCCTTTTTTTCGAATTAATACAGGTCGGACAAAAGCAAAAAATCTACGTTCCGATCCTATTGTTTTAAACGTGAAGCCGCTCCCGGAGAATCACCCCAAAGATGATAGTAATTTGGTAGGTCAGTTTTCCATGCAAACTTCGTTATCTCAAAAGGAATTGAAGGCTGGGGAAACAGCCACGTTGACCATTGAAATTTCTGGTAAAGGGAATATTAAAGATGCGGTTCTTCCTGATTTGCCGCTTGATCGTGATTTTAAGGTCTATAACGACAAGCCAGCTACGGACTTGACCCATGCGGAAACGGGGATTCAAGGAAAGAAGGTTTTTAAGAAAGCCTTAGTACCACAAAAAACCGGAGATTTGACTATCCCTGCATTTACACTTTCTTATTTTGATCCGGGTACTCAAAAGTTTGAAACACTTTCTTCTCCCGCTTATACACTTCATGTTGAAGCTGCTCCTGGGGAACATCTTAACCCTGTCAATGTAACCCAAACACCGGCAACCCAAGTAGCGACACCTCTTGTTCCGGAAGATATTGCCACCATTCATACCTCACCTCTTGTCAGTCAGCCTGAGGTGGATTCCATTTCTTTTGTCCTCTGGATGATGATTGTAGGAAGCCCTTCGTTGTTTATCTTATTGGTTATTTTTAGAAAACTGAGAGATCGTCGTCAGTCCAAACCAGAATATTATCTCAGTGTGGCGGCTTTTAAATCTTTTTCAAAAACATTGTCCAATTGCCGTACGGAAGATGTTCTTTTAAATGCACTTCGTGATTATGTTGGAGATCGCTTGGCTCTTAATGGAAGAGGATTGACAGCAGATGATATCGCACATCTACTGAGGGAAAAGAATGTGCCGCATCAAGATGTTGAAGGTATTAAGGCGCTTTTACTGGCTTTGGAATCGTCTCGTTATGCGGGAGTGGCTTCGCCATCTTCTTTTAAAGAGTGGAAAGAAAAAAGCCAAACGTTGATTGGTCGTATTGATAAAAAATTGGGAGTGTTGAAAAAATAATTTTTTCTTATGAAATCTTTTTTTGTTAAATCTAATTTTATTTTTCTGTTTCTTTTTCTCTTGTCTACAGGGGGCTATTCTCAAGAAAAGTCAGAGGGGGCTCAGCCTCACCAAGAAGCGGGGGCTATTTTTCAACAGGCCAACGAAGCCTATTTTAAAAATCAACTTGAAGACGCTCATAAGGGATATCAGCAGCTTGTTGCTCAAGGTCTTAAGAACTCTGATTTATATTATAATTTAGG
>CAZQCI010000041.1:0-16549 GCA_964592255.1 uncultured Nitrospiraceae bacterium
ACCGCTATGGTTCTGCCGAACTGTTAGGTGAAAAAAATGAAGATGGTTTTGGCTATTCAGCAGCCCGTGCGGGAGACGTTAATGGCGATGGACACCCTGATGTCCTTGTAGGGGCCTATGGCAATGAAACGGATACCGGCAAAGCCTACCTTTATTATGGCTCTTCAACAGGAGTAAGCACTGAAGCCGACTGGACTATGGCGGGAGAAGAAACGGGCGACTTTTTTGGATATTCCGTTGCTGGTACTGGAGACGTGAATGGAGATGGATATGATGATGTCATCATCGGGGCCCACCAAAATAATGTGGGTTACGGTAAAGTCTACGTCTACTACGGCTCATCTACCGGTTTAAGCACCTCAGCCGATTGGACAATGACGGGAGAAGAAGCCGATGATTTTTTTGGATATTCCGTCGCCACTGCAGGAGATGTAAACGGGGATGGCTATAGTGATGTGATTGTAGGCGCCTATGGTCATGAGTCCGACACAGGTAAAACCTATGTCTATTATGGTTCAGCTACCGGTTTAAGCGCCACAGCTGATTGGGAAACAACCGGAGAAGAGAAAAAAGACCTTTTTGGAATTGCTGTTTCTACAGCCGGTGACGTCAATGGGGACGGCTATACAGACGTTGTGGTGGGAGCCCACGGTAATGACGAAGGCGGAAGCTATGCCGGAAAAGCCTATTTCTACTATGGATCTGCCACAGGGCTCAGTCTTGAAGAGGATTGGAAAGTTATTGGTGAGAGCGCGGGCGACTATCTTGGCTACTCCGTTTCCAGCATTGGAGATGTCAACGGAGACGGCTACTCTGATGTCGCTGTAGGAGCCTATGGAAATGATGAGACTGGATCCGCATCTGGCAAAGCTTATATTTTTTACGGAGCTGCTGCAGGCTTAAGCTCAAGTTCTACCTGGGAGACAAACGGAAAAGAAACCGGTGATTTTTTTGGCATCTCTCTCTCCAGTGCGGGAGATGTAAACGGAGACGGTTATGACGACCTCATCATCGGAGCGTGTGCCTATGACGCCGAAAGAGATGATGCCGGTAAAGTTTATGTTTATTATGGTTCCTCCACAGGATTAGGTTCCACCGAAGATTGGAGCATGACTGGGGATGAAGAAGAGGCCTTGTTCGGTCGTGCCGTAGCCTCGGCAGGAGATATAGATGGGGACGGTTATGATGAAATCATCATCGGTAGCGTCGGAGCCAATGGCATGGAAGAAGATTCTGGAAAAGTGGATGTGGTTAGCGTGCGATCCCAATCAAGTTCCAACTTATTTTTCAATTATACCTTGGCTTCTCTCGAAGAAAAAACCTACGACGGTCAGTTTGGTTACTCCATTGCCGGTGGCGATATTAATGGCGACGGTTATGGCGACGTGGTGGTAGGTGCACCGGGTTATTACGATATCGTTTACGGCCGCAATGACGAAGGAGGTATTTTTGTTTTTGAAGGAAGCGCCACCGGAATCGATTGGAACAGCTATACCGAAATTACAGGGGGTGATGACGATTTAAACATGGGTTATTCCGTAGCCACTGCAGACATTGATGGTGACGGTTCAGATGAAATTGTCGTGGGCCTCCCCGGCTATTTTTACGATGACGTAACCTATCACTACAGCGGCATGGTCCGTGTTTACGATTGGAATAAAGTTTCACATACATCGGCCGCTTCCACTTTGTATGGTCCCGTCAACTCAGGAACTAGCATAGACACAGGTTTTGGCAAAAGCGTTGCCAATGCAGGAGATATCAACGGGGATGGTTATGAAGACATCGTTGTAGGAGCCCCCGATTATAACGTAGATTCCACTCATACCAAAATTGGCATGGTACGCGTCTATTATGGAAGTTCATCGGGGCTTTCAAGCAGCACTACGATTGCAGATTGGGAATATACTTTTTCAAGCCCCTCTTGGAAAGAATACTATCTGGGCACCAGCGTTTCTGGGAATGTCGATGTAAATGGCGACGGTTATGACGACATTCTGGTCGGCGCTCCTGGACTCAACACTAACGATGGAAACTTATTTGTTTATAACGGAAGTAGTAGCGGTCTCGGCACCAGCTACGATGTTAATGTAACCTCTGGAAAAGCGGATGCTCGTTTGGGAGAAAGTGTGGCGGGCATAGGCGACTTGAATGGCGATGGCTACGATGACATTGTTGCTGGTATGCCTCATTACACCGACAGTAAAACATATCAAGGGAGTGCCCGTGTCTATTACGGAAGCTCCAGTGGCATCTCAAAAACCAATATTAAAGATGTCAATATTTCCAGCCAGGAAAATGAAAATACCGGCGCCAGTGTGTCACGTGCTGGCGATCTCAATGGAGATGGTTATGATGATTTTATCATCGGCAGTCCCGGTCACCAAGAAGATGAAAGCACAGGAAGAGTCACTGTGGTGTGGGGAACTGGGGGTTTAAAAATTATGAGCGGTGTCCATTGTGAAAGTAATGATCAAGTAGACTTAGGATGGAGCACTGCAGCCATTGGAGATACGGACGGCGATGGAAGGCCGGAGTTTGCCAGCGGCATGCCAGATTATGATGTTGGAATGAGTAGTGCTGCCGGGGCTATTAAAATTTTTGAGTATTACGAGTAGAACTCTCTACCAGCAATGCCAATATAGCCTAAGCTTACATTCCCTGAATCAAATCCAGTTTCTTTTTCTTCGTCCACCCTTTGATTTCAGCTTCTCGCTTTAAGGCGGAGGATTTATCAAGAAATGACTCGTGATAAAGGATTTCTTTGGCCCCAAAAGCTCGCGTAAATTTTCCACCACGGCCCGATTGATGTTCTTTCAATCGCCGTTTTAAATCCGTTGTGTATCCCGTATAGTAACGACCATCACAACTTTGAAGAATGTAAACGAAATATGTCTGCATCATTAGTAATGATTTCTTAACTCTCTCATAACTGCAAAGATTCTCATCGAATCGGCAGGAAGCGGCCCCATCTTTTTTTCAAGATTTTGGATAATCTCAGGCGAGGCAACCCGCAAAAAAGGATTAAATTTTTTCTCATCACCGATAGTAGAAGGAAGAGTCGGTCTGCCCTGCTCTCTTAAATCTGCAGCTTCAACACGTTTTTTTTGAAGAGCCTCATTCTTTGGTTCAAGCGTTAAAGCAAAATCTAAATTTTTTTCCGTATATTCATGTCCACAATACACTTCGGTTTTATCCGGCAGATTTACCAATTTTGATAACGATTGAAATAACTGCTCCGCCGTTCCTTCAAAAAGGCGGCCGCATCCGGCGGAAAAAAGTGTATCCCCGGTAAAGACAGCTTGGTTCATTAAATAATAAGCAATATGCCCATGGGTATGGCCCGGAATATCAAGAACCCGAAGGGTTAAAGAGCCAAAACGAATCACATCATTCTCTCGTAAGGGATGAGTCATACCAGGAATGCGTGCTTGGTCCTTGCCCCCTCCATACACAGGCATTTTCTGATACGAGAGAAGATCTTCATTTCCTGCTACATGGTCCGCATGATGGTGGGTATTTAAGATAGCAATAGGAGTAAGATGTTCTTTTTCAATAATTTGAAGAATGGGATCAGCGTCCGGGCAATCAACAATAGCCGTTTGCCCTGTTTGATCGATAATGAGATAGCTGTAATTATCGAAAAGAGTCGGAACCGTAATTATTTTGTAAAACGGATTTTGAGTCGTAAGGGCATGCATGATTATCAATTTTGTGCACAGTACTGCGGTATTTTGGATGCTGGTTTACCTTGATTTCTCAAGAGTCACCCTATGAGGGTTGGCTCTTCTTCGAGAGCAAATGTCGCTCTTATTTAGGAATTGTTTTTTCCGTGTCCTGGGATCCAACCTGGGTCTTTTTTACAGAGACAATAGAAATGAGTTTAGCGAAAAAAGCCTTAAACTGAGGAACTTTTTCCGTTGCATAAGCAACTAGATAGCTCCCTAAAAGAAACGGAAGCCCAACAATCAATAAAGCGAGGATAAAATCTTGTATGTATTCTCCATTATAATTTGGACTAGTAATGGAAATACAAAGCCCTGTAAGCATGAGGAGTGAAAAAAGTACTAATCCAACACCAATAATCAAACTGACAGCTCTAACCATAATATATAAGCTATCAATTTTTGTTTCACCGATCAAGCAAACACCACACACCAAACAAATTAATTTTTAGTCCACGGTACTTCTTGCCCTGCATAATCGCGGTACTTGTATTGAAGAAGAAGTTCCGTTGGCATGTCATCACGGGTGCAAGCGCACCAAGCAATATCTCCATCTTCACATTTGTTTACGGCGTATCTTGCAAGGCACAAACCAACCTGATCGGTAGGAGCCCACTCTATGGTAATTTGAGGGTTTTTAAGCTCCACGGCAAAGGCCCAATCGAAAGAGCGCCAGGTCCAATAAAGTTTATTGGGTTTTAAGTTTTTAGCTTTTAAATGCCCAATACTACACACGCGATGATCTGGGTCTGTAAACCAATCATGAGCTTCTGTATCCCGATAAACGTTTTTGCCTTTAATGGGGTCATCCGTATCTCCCACATTTTTTTCCTTAGCCATATTGGTATTCCAAACATCACCGCAATAAATAACGGATCTCGGATTAATAACCGTTTTTAATTCTACACCCCCTCCATGTTTATCAAACCATTTAGCGGCTTTTTCAGTCAGCCAAAATTTTTGTAAAGTCCCTGTCGGCCATATGGTTGAAGTACCGCCAGCAGGTACAGTCACGCCGTCACCTGTCACATCACAGGCTTTAGGATAATTAGAATTATAACTGCAGTATTCTTGACCAATGGTCACACTTTGAGTTTTTCCCTGATCCGTATCATCCTCCACTTCGGTATCAGAAGATTCATCATCAGTTTCTTCTTCCAAAACAACATCTTCAAAACTGCTCACACTAGCAACCAAGGTATTTTCCTGAATGGATATGGGAACAACGTCTGAGTCAGCTTCAATAGATTCTACCGTCAAATCGTTATTGGCTTCTAAAAAATTTGCGGCATCGGAGAGATCTTCATATACTTCCGCTTCCATGGGATCCTCAGGATTAAATTGCGATAGTAAAAATTCTAGCTGATCCCTTTCTGCGGCAATGAGTTCTTCTTTTTGATCTTCCAGATTCCCAGCAGAAACAGGAATATTAGTAGAAAACTCATCCCATGTAACGTTGACAACGGCATCCGGGCTTTGACCCTCTTGAGCTATGGCTCCAAGAGCATCATGTAAAGTTGTGCCGGCAACAAACTCAACTCGCGTTTTTTGAACTGATTGCTGAGCTCCTGAACCACCACCAGAACCACCACACGCTAATGAGAATAGAAAAATCCCCAATAAGAAAATGATACGTTGCATATTTTCCCCCTTTTCTGAGGGGGACTTTAGTATCATTAAATTAAACTCGTCAACTTCTTCATGCCTAATCCACAGAGTTTAATTTGACATACGGCATAATGACGTCAGTGATTTTATTAATTCTATCTCTTAATCTCTGAGATTAAATCTATTATGCTTGACGAAGGGGCTAGAGAGGCTCAAGTATTTTGGCGATATCCTGAAGGGTATTTTTAGAAAATCGGTTCATGGTTTTTCTTGGGTAAGTGTTTTGCAAGATGTAGTAGGCCAGCGATTCCAGGGCATGCGGGACAGGAGTATCGCCATACCACACAAGCCTGTCAGCCCAGCAAAAACTAACCCACAACCAACAAACAGGCTAAGAAAAATAAAAGCCGGATGAATCCATTGGGACAAAACAATTCCCAAAACAACCAACCCCCCTGCTGCAATCTGAACCTGACGCATCAAAGGAAGAACCCGTGATTTCCAAATTATTTTTCCAGGTATTTTAGTGCACTCCAAAACGCCCCCAGTGATGCACACGAGATTGGTATAGCCATGTGACTCCAGCAGTTCACGTGCTCTTTGGCTGCGCATCCCACTGCGGCATAAAAGATAGACGGGACGATCGTGAGGAATTTTACTTTCGTCTCCCTGTTCGATGTGATCGAGCGGGACATTCACAGATCCGGGCAGATAACACGCGGCAAACTCATCGGGAGAACGAACATCAATAATACAGGCACTCTGCCAATCAGATTTTTCAAAAAATGCTTTAGCGGTTAAAGACTGCATCAGTCCTCCTGTATCAAGTTGATCCCTGACAATGAAAATAAAAATAACGCCACATCATGGCCCCCTATTTTTTATAAGCCCCACCAACTCATACCCAAGGTTAAAAATAGAGAACATTTTAATTTGTAAACTTTTTATTTAAATTTTATAAATAAAAAATGCACATGGGTGGCTTTAATAGTGGTTTTGATGGTCTCATCAGCCTTGTTTTAGCGCTAATATTCACACCTGTTTTTGCAATCAGCTTCTTCGTTTGCTTATTCATTCTTCTTTACCGTTATCAAAAACTTCATCAATCTGTTGTTCGTTACAAACTTTTTTGGTTTATGGCTTCCAGCCTTTTCTTCTTCTTTTTTACAGTAATCTATTTGAGCCTACATAACATCTTCTACAGTGAGTTCTTTTGCGCATTTCTTGTTCCTATAATTACTTTATGGATCGCCTGTCCTTTTATGCCTTTCTATCCCTTTAAAGAACGATTCTTATATGCCTGGCATGGCAAAGAGAAATTAAGAGTAACTTTCTGGGGCTATTGGATATTGCTCGGGGGCATTCTCATGTTTAATGTTTTCTGGCCCATAACTCTATACCAAAATGACTATACAAGCGGGTACCTGGTGGCTTTTGTAAAAACATATAAGATCTTTATCCCCTTTACCCTTGTCATGCTCGTTATAAACTGGCGATGTTCAAAAAACACGACATGGAAACGTGGTGAATATTTAGTTAGAGGTTGGATTATGATCAACCTCATTGTCTTAGTACCGACACTGCTTTTTATCATCTTATAGGCACCAGGTGTTTCACAGTGCCTGAAGCGATAAATGAAGCCGCTTGTATAACTCACAAAACAGGGCCACATCATTTCTATTTGGGATCATCAAGATTTTAATTCCGAAGTACAATGCGGGCAGCGAGTAGCGGCAAGGGCAATCACCGATTTACAATAAATACATTCCTTGGTGTTTGGTTCCACCGCCACGGGGGCGCGTTTCAACTTATTGAGGCTACGTACCATCAAGAAAACCGAAAATGCGATGATGAGAAAACTAACAATAGAGTTGATGAATTTACCATAATTAAGAGTCACCGCACCAGCAGCAGTAGCCTCAGCTAACGAAGGATAAGGGCCAGGAATGGTCGGCCCGGATTTAAGAAGTATATAGAGATGTGTAAAATCGATATTACCTAGTAAGACTCCGATAGGCGGCATCATCACGTCATCCACCAGCGATTTGACAATCACTCCAAAAGCCGTTCCGATAATAATCCCCACGGCCATTTCAATCGCATTGCCTTTCACTGCAAATTCTTTAAATTCTTTAAACATAATACCTCCGTTTTTTTATACCAAAAAAATACTTAACCCTCATCGTGGCATCCAACCTTATTTCTTCTTCAGAAAACCCATCGCACGCAGAAGCGCATGAAAATTAACACTCCAGCCAATACCAAAACTCTTCGGAGGAAAAATATTGTCGTCGTTGGGGTTCCACAAAGTTTTAGGAACATTTTTGATATTCCAACTCATAGGCATGCCCATCCATTCTTTGTTTTTGTTGTTCTTCTTTTTTTCTTCTTCCATTAATAAAAACAGTGCCACATACTTTTTAATAAAAAAATCATTTTTTTTAACCATAACCCAACAACGGCGTCAGCAAGATAAAAGTGCCACATACCTTTTGAAGCAGCGGGGCTAAAAAGCCGGATAAAATGGTTTTTCTATTTAAAAACCTTGGTCTTTTTCTTCAGTTTTCTTGAGAGATTTTGAAAAAAGTCCTGATGTTGAAAAAATACGCTCTTTGACAATTAAAAATGTGAAATTTGATAAAAAAGAGTGTGCTTCCTAAGCGTTCAAATACACCGCTACTCTGGTTCTAGAAATTAACAAGGTTTACTGGTGAAATTCCGAGAAAATGACACTAACCAAACTCCGATTTCATCAGATAAGTTTTTAAGACTTCCTTTTTGGTTTTTAAGTAGGGATGAGCTAGCTTCTTTCTCCAGAGTTGCTCTTCGTGATCCATCTGCGTTTCGACGAACTCTCTGAATTGAAGCATCCTCACCTTCTTTTCCACTCCAAAAAGGCCATAAGTTCTGAAGGGGGTGATAAGGGGGTCAGGTTTTCCGTAAGCGTAAAAGGGATAGCTGCTCCAACGGGTATGGCGAACATGCTTTACCATCCCAGCTCTGATCTGATTTCGATAAATGTAACGCTGAACTGTTTGCTCATATTCGTTTTTGTCGATAACAGAGCAACGAAATCTGTTTTGGAATAAGTGACCTTTCCGTTTGTGGAGCTTATTGAAAGTAAAAGCAAAACGCCAACTGAGGTCGTGCATGAATTTGGATAAATCAACGGCTTTATCGACCTCCAAAGTTAAATGACAATGGTTACTCATCCATTGATAGCCCGTTAAACGAACTGTAGGGTATTTTTTCAAATAGAGAAGAGTGATTTTCTTCCAGAGGTTAAAATGCCCCTGATTTTTAAAATGGAATTCCCCGTTGTTGATTTGCAGGCGGGCATGAATCACACAACCATCGAAAAGATAATCTTGTCGATTAATCCGAGACATGGATAAAACATAGGCAAGTATAATGCCAAAACACAGAATTTAAAATTATTTATAATTTCAAAGACTTAGAAAATGACGATTTAATTAGGAAACAAAAACGGTTTGATTTTCGGACTCCACCGTCTTAAAAGTATGTGGCACCTTTTTCAAACCTGATAACAACTCTTCATGCTCTTAACAAATTGCAAAAAAATTCTAGTCACTGGTGCTACTGGTTATGTCGGTGGCCGACTCATTCCCGAGCTTCTCAATCAAGGTTATCAAGTCCGGGCTATAAGCCGCACTTTGTCAAAACTACAAGCGCGCTCATGGGCCAAGCATCCCAATATGGAATTGATGCAAGCCGATGCTTTGAACGCAAAAGAAATCACCGCCGCTTGCCAAAACATGGATGCCGCTTATTACCTGGTGCACTCTATGGTTGCGGGCCAAAACGATTTTGCCCAAGCCGATCGTGTGGCAGCACAAAACATGATCGATGCAGCCCAAGCCGCATCTTTAAAACGACTGATTTATCTGGGCGGTTTAGGAGATGCGTCTTTGGACTTGAGCCATCATCTGCAATCTCGCAGCGAGGTCAGCCAAATGCTGGCGCAGGGAAGTGTGCCTACAACGATTTTGCGGGCAGCGATGATCATCGGTTCGGGCAGTGCTTCGTTTGAAATTTTACGCTACTTGGTCGAACGTTTGCCCGTCATGATCACACCAAAATGGTTGCAAACCCCTTGCCAACCCATCGCCATTCGCAATGTCATTGGCTACCTGACTGGCTGTTTGACGCATCCTCAGACGATCGGCAAAACTTTTGATATTGGTGGAAGTGACATTTTGAATTATCGCGAGCTCATGGAAATTTATGCGCAAGAAGCAGGCCTTAGAAAAAGACTCATCATCCCTGTTCCGGTTTTGACGCCGCGTTTGAGTTCGTATTGGATTCATCTAGTGACACCAGTGCCTGCAGCCATCGCCCAACCGCTCGCGGAGGGTTTGAAAAATCCAGTCATCTGCCAAGACCAAAGCATTGTCCAAATCATTCCGCAAAAACTTTTGAGCTGTCGGGAAGCTATTTGTTTGGGTCTGGAGCATTTCAAAAATGACCAAGTCGTTTCGCACTGGACTGATGCCGGACGCATTCCACCTTTCGAAGGTATCTACGAGGGCGATCCTCATTGGTCTGGCGGGACGGTGTTTAAAGATCAAAGAACCACGGACGTGAAGGCTTCTGCCGAAAAATTGTGGCAAGTCATTTCTGGCATAGGTGGCAAAACGGGATGGTATCATGCTAACTGGCTGTGGAGAATTCGCGGCCATTTGGATCGGCTAGTCGGCGGCGTAGGACTTCGGCGTGGCCGCCGAGATTCGCAAGATTTGATGCCGGGGGACGCGCTAGATTTTTGGCGTGTAGCCGATGTACAAAAAAACAAAACTCTGCTTTTGGTCGCCGAAATGAAACTGCCAGGTACGGCTTTATTAAAATTTGAAATCTTGCCGGTGGATGCAAATCATTGCCAACTCAGACAAACAGCTTTATTCCAACCCAAAGGCATTTTCGGAATTTTGTATTGGTATGCCGTTTTGCCGTTTCATGGTTATATTTTTCAAGGAATGATGATGAAGATTAAGGAATTGGCGGCGGCTTCATAAATACAATTCAGGAGTTATTCTTTTTTGGATTCATCAATTTTTCAGCATGACTCTTGATGAGTCCCTCGTACTTTCGAAAACAGTGCCATATACTTTTTAATACCACCGTCCTAAAAGTATGTGGTGTACATGTGGCACTGTTTTCTTTTCCCGCATACCAAAACACGGTTGACCCGCACTCGGGGCAAAAATGTCTTTTCACTTGCTTTGAAGTGTCGGCTACTTGAACGAAACTCTTGCTTGCGCCGACCAAGTCCGTTGATTTGGTCCGTCTTGAAATAAGCAGACACCCCGAACGCGGAACCCGTACGTTGCTGACACTCATAACAATTACAAACCGCAACAAACGCCGGATTTCCTTGAAGCGTGACGCTTAATCGGCCACACGAACATTGAGCTGTTCTTTTCATGAAGGTGTTTTTTTAAATGATACTTTAGTCCGTAGACCTGAGTTGTCAGCGAATTTATAGATTCCCTATGAAAAAGAATCTACTTAAAAAAATCTCTCTCATTCCCGAAACCAAAAAAAATATTCGAATTATGAATGAAACTAGGGGGAAATCCTGCCTCCATAAAACACCGCAAACCAAAAGTTGTAATAATTTTTTGAAAAATTCATCGTATCTTTCTGTGATTTTTCGCCATACATTTTCTCAAAAAAGTAAATTAGCTTTTTGTTCGGCAATTCTTTTAAAAATTTGACAGGGGATAATCTGTAATTTAAAAGTAATAAAAAACTTTATTGAAAGAGGGGTAAACATGGGAACTTTATTTCCAAATCTTAGTTTCATCTTTATCAGTGGGTTCGTTGCTTGTATTGAAACAGGAGTAAAAGGGTCACCTTCGTCTTCTGATTCTATGGAGGACAGCGCATCAACGGTGAGTACAGACCAAGATGAGGATGGGTATAGTCAACTATCTTGCGATAGTTGGGATGAATATATTGCAGATCCAAGCACTCCTGAAAGTGAATTGAATTTAATTTGTGGAGATTGTGACGATACAAATCCTGAAATTTATCCTGACGCTACAGAAACTTTTAATTGGACTGATGATGATTGTGATGGAGCTATAGATCGGGTTGACCTTGCTGAGGCAAGTGCTCGATTGATTGGGGAAGGTGCATATGATTCTTCCGGACACTCTGTTGCAGGAGCTGGAGATGTCAATGGCGATGGTTATAGCGATATAATCACTGGAGCTTATTACTATATGAGGGAGGATGGGTATCACCCAGGAGCCGCTTATCTTGTTTTAGGGCCCGTATATGGCACAACAAGTTTGTCTTATGCAGATGCTAAGTTTGTTGGGGAAGGCATAGATGATAATGCAGGATATTCAGTTTCCGGAGCGGGAGATGTCGATAATGACGATTATGATGATCTTATTATTGGCGCAAATGACCCTTACGAATACACAGGAGCGGCCTATCTAATCTTAGGTCCGACCAATGATACGATGAGCTTGGGTTCATCTGATGGTAGATTTATTGGCGAGGAGACCATTGATGCTGCTGGTTCTAGTGTTTCTGATGCGGGGGACGTCAATGGAGATGGATTAGGCGATATGATGATTGGTGCCACTGGTGCCGCTTATCTCCTGTTGGGTCCTAGTACTGGCTCGATGAGTTTATCAGCCGCGAACTCCCGTTTTTTTAGCGATATAGACAGGACTAATATTTCCGCTTCTGTTTCAACAGCTGGAGATGTAAACGCAGATGGTTTTGACGATGTTCTCATTGGCAGTTCGGTAAGTTCACCCCAAGTTGAAGATGGGGTTGTTTATCTTGAACTTGGCCCTGTGAACAGTGGTGACAATTATATTTCTGATGCAGATATAAAGTTTTCGTTGAGTGATGTTGATGATAGTTATGACTACCTTAGGTATTCAGTCTCAACAGCTGGTGATATGGATGGTGATGGTTCCGATGATGTCCTTATTGGTTCGAGCGATAGTGTTGTAGGCAGTACCTATGTTTTTCTTGGCCCTATAACAGGTAATCGTGAAACTTTTGCAGCTGATGCCACTTTACTGGGAGAAGATTATGAAGATCATTCAGGTTGGGCTGTATCGACGGCTGGAGATGTAAATGCAGATGGTCTTGATGATATTATTATAGGAGAAGATAACGTATCTGGAGATGGTGCAGCGTATTTGTTGTTAAGTCCTGTCAGTGGCACATTAGAGCTTTCCAATTCTAATGCCATATTTAGTGATGAAGAAAATGGTATCTTTGCAGGTCCTACTGTTTCTGAAGCGGGAGACGTAAACAGGGATGGTTATGCTGATGTTCTAGTTGGAGACTATTGGTATAGTACCGATACTCTTGGCAGAGCTGGGGCAACTTATCTCTTGCTTGCTCCTTGATAAGAGAACGGAAAAAAAATAGATATTATATTCTCCAATCCATCTTTGATTTTTTTTCTTAACCCGTGAAGTAAAAAATCAACTTTAAGCCCAATCATAATCATGGGTGAAATAATGTTTCAACCACAGATCCAGCGTATTGACGCGCCGGATATTTTGCAGAAGAATCACGGCTTCTATGTTGCGCCATTGGGAAGTGCTGGCCAGTTCGGACAAGTGCTTTTCTTGCTCGAACAGTTTGGGCTGATTCATCAGCGACAACAATGCAGGATGCAAATCCTGATTTAAGGTAATTTGCTTGGAAAAACATTGCCACATGTACACCACATACTTTTTAATACTTGGGGGGCCGGGACTTCGACTTGCTCCCATCTCCCTCATACGATAGTAGCAGAACATGAACAGTCGCTTCCAAATTCATGAATTGAAAATCGCCATTCTTGAATGTTTCAATAAAAGCGGGGCCGAGGAAAAGTTTAACTTCCTCGGCAGAGGCGGATACCCAGGTACTCTTGAAGGACATCTTCATACAACATTTACCCCAGACGAAAAGACATTATCTATTCATGCCTTTGATGATCTTGTTCGGAGCCGACATTTGACCAATGACACCTCGAACGTCGTAGGGACAGGAAATTGGTATAAAATTTCAACTGCAGGTAAACGCGCGGTCCAAACCCAAGCTTTAGATGAGATTGATCTAGCTCTTGATAGAATTGATCCCGGACTGAAAAAACTCCGGTATGGCGCTCATTCTGCCCTGGAAAGTGACAGCCCCGACTCAATCAGACAGGGTGCCCATTCTATGAGAGAGTTGATTCGTCAGAGCTTGGATAAGGACGCTCCTGATTTGGAAGTTACTGATAAAACATGGTATTCAAAGCCTTCCGATACGAAACATCCGGTTACCAGGAAACAAAAAATACGTTACGCGATGGAGAAGCGAGGAAAAATCTCAACCTCAGATGTTGAAGTGGGCGAAAGCACCATGGACCTACTGGATCAACTATACAACAAACTGTCAGCTGAAGCTCATAAGGACGTTAATCAGGCACATACAGACTTTGCAGACCTTATCAAGCTGGCCGAAGTCAGTCTCCGTCGAACCTTTTGTTAATCTAAAGTCCTCATTGGAGCCCTAGAAAAAACAGTGCCACATACCTTTTAAAACATCGTTGAATAATTCTGCGCGACAAAAGCTAAGCACGCGCTGATGGACCGCTCGTTCTGACAATAAACTTCTTAAATGATCTGCCATTGATTTAGCATCGCGTATAGTTTTTGCAGTTCTCTCAGTTTTTTCAATTAACCCTTCTTCTGTGAATGTAAGACCTTCAAATGCCAATATACTATTGAGTTCTGAGCGTTTTGATTCAAAATAATCCCTATGTTTAACATGGCGCACAGGGGACATAGCTTTTTGTATGAAGTTACAGATGTTATTTGCACAATGATCAGAATCTTGTTTTTGCTTTAAAGCTTGAAAAAGACGATGTCGTTTAGTCATTTCTGGAAGGGAATCGTAGATATCACATTCCTTTAAAAATCTTCCGATTTCAGTTCCAGTCAATCCTGTATCAGTGTCCCCTAAACACGCACTAATTTGCTCTAAAATTTCAGATTTAAAAGAAGGAATGGGCATTTTATTGTCTCTTCATAAGAGTTTTTGAAATCAGATAACCTCTCAACTTTTAATTTTACCGCTTTCTTTGGCCACTTTCTCCATTGCACGTGCCCCTCCCTCTTGGAGATATGCCATTTCCTTAGGTGTGATTCCGTCAAAAAATAATTGATTCATACTAGCTCCCGTTATGTACAGCGTTACTTCACCAAATTGTATTTTTGGCAACCTACCAAAGACCTTGATAGGTCTCAAGGCCCACGGTTTGGAAAGTTCACGGCCTGCTTCTTTACTACCTGCCCAACCAAAAATACCACCAACCTCTTCAATTCTTTTGGAAAAGGCCGACCAATCAAAATAAAATAATACTCTTTTAAAGAGGCGCCCGTACAATACTTCACCAATTAGTTCTGAATCTATTGGTCTTAGAAAAATTGGAAGCGATACAGGCTGAAAAAGCCCTTCTTCTAGAGATACTGGACGTCCAAGATCATTTCTCTTAATTGAGGAGGTTAGTCGGGGCTCACGTTTTTTTATAAGTTCGATGAAATGATCTCGAACTTCTGCGAAGTTTAAATCAGGGTTTCCATTCGCATAGATGTAGAGACATTCATCGATTACATGCAAAACTTCGCTTTTTTTCTCTAGAGACTCGTGGAGTACTCGATTGAAATCTTCGTGCCAATATTCATCCCTGCCTTGTACTTCGGCAACTTGGGTTTCTATACCTGTAACAGGATCTACGCCCTTATCAAAATTAAGAAGCGCCAATGCCTGTTTCGAGAGCATCATTTGGTTTTGACAGCGCTTTAATTGCTTTAGACCTTTAGGGCCATATAACGATGTAAAATTATCTAGTTCAGTTTCGCTTTCTTTTTTCTCAATATTTGACAGAATTTCAGAAATTGCTTCATTCACTTTCCCTTGCTTCACTTCTATGAATTCCAGTCCTGATGTCATTGGCCTCGAAATACTAATATCGCCTATATCTGCGCAGCTAGTAGCATCATTCCATACAGCCATAGTTAAAGGATCAGCATTTAAAGAATCCAAATAATTAAGGATCGATTTAGGATTACTTTCAGAAAGGTAAGTTCGAGGGCGATAGAAGCACAGTCTTTTAACCTGATGTCTTTGCATGCCGCAAAGAATCCACACAATGGCATCATTAAGACGTCTCCATACAGTCTGGCAGTATTCTATCCAGTCTGACATTTCGATAGGTTGTTTTATCTCTGCACGAGCAATTTCATCAAAAGTTAAGATTTCTTTTATTGATAGGTGATGCCATTTTTTCAGAGTTTGATGGACATTTTTTATGAAAAATTCTTGATTCTTTTGAATTGCCTCTAATGAGGCAAATTCAGGCTGATCTCCAGCAGGCGCATTTAGCTCAGCAGCTGCCTGTGAAAATATTCTTTGAAGATCATTTTCTTTCATACTCAGTTTATCGTCCTGCTCTGTGAAAAGATTTAGGCAAATTTTCTTTGCTTATCGAGTAATTAGGGTTGAATGGCAAGTTAAACAAGCTTAAAATCTACTGAGGTGTCTGAGGGTAAAGCTTCTCCCTTTTGAAAAAATATCAAGTTATCAAGGAGTAGAAATGGAACATGGTGGGAAAAGAGAGGGCGCGGGCCGAAAGGCCGGAACACCTAACTTATTAACCCATGAACTTCGAGAGAAGATTAATGCGCTAGCTCTTATTAAATTTCTCCAGGATGTGGTGGCGGGTAAGGTCGAAGGCGCAACGATTGGTGAGCGAATAAATGCAGCCCAAGGGCTCCTTAAAAAGGTGATGCCAGACTATCGCGCGGCTAAGAAAACGGTGCCACATACCCTACAAATAATTAATCTTATTAAATAAATCGATAAAAAATTTTATGTGACATTCTTAATATCCGCGATTTGAAAAATAAAAAACCCGCAAAGCATTTACGCTTTGCGGGTTTTTAGCTTCTTTAAGATGGCTCCGTCTGTTGGACGAGTTTAGAACTGCTTGTGTTGAAATGGCGATAACCGCTTACGCGGCTTCATCTTGCACATGGTAATTCGGAAACATGATTACAGCCGGATGGACTTTAAGGGCTTTAGCTAACGCCAACGCCCTATCGCGGCCGATTTGCTGACGGCCCGATTCCATGCTGGAGATATTCGCTTGTGTCATTCCGGTCATCTTAGCTAAATCGCTCTGAGTC
>CAZQCI010000042.1:0-16516 GCA_964592255.1 uncultured Nitrospiraceae bacterium
AGTGGGATCTTCGGCGACAACAAAATCTTTTTTATTTATTTTTTTCATCATACTCCTTTAGTAAGTATGTGGATTAATCTCCACGACGTATACAACCAGCTTTTCCTTATCGGCTTTATAAATAACTCTCCATTGAATATTTAATCGGCAAGATCGAAACCCCTGCCATTCTCCTTTAAGGGCTTCGTCATGAAAGCCTTTAATCAGCTTTAAGCCGTGAGGACCTTCCACTTCCACAATCCGTTTCCAGGCCAAATAGTTTTTCTTTATCTGAAGCGGTGTTTTTTTAAGCGTTTTGGCTATGGCCTTATGCTCCAATACAGTATACATTTACTATAGTAAATATTCAATATGTTAAATATGTCAATAAAAAAGCCCCCAAACCCATAAAGGGTTCGGGGGCTTTTTGCTCCGTCTGCTGGACTCGAACCAGCGACCTAGCGGTTAACAGCCGCTTGCTCTACCGACTGAGCTAAGACGGAATAATTAATACTTCTCTACCGATGGTTTCCGCTCACGCTCCAACCACTTCCTCTCCAGGGCTTACGCCACTCTGGCTCGGTCGCTGAGCTAAGACGGAATAACGAAAACGGATAATTAATGGAAACAACGGTTTGAGTCAATCAAAAGGTAAGGGTTTTCTTAAGCTGGCTTAAAGCTTTTCCGCGGTGGGAGATTTTGTTTTTTTCCTCCAAGGGAAGCTCCGCCATCGTGCATTTTTTGTCCGGGAGGTAGAAATACGGGTCGTAGCCGAAACCACCGGTTCCACTAGGAACCGTGGTTATAACACCCGAACAAGTTTCTTCCACCACACTCTCTTGACCTTGAGGATTAATAAGCACCAAGGCACAAACATAACGTGCCTGCCGGGTTGGATCGTGATGCGCTAAAATATTTTTAAGCAACTTTTGATTATTGTCTTCATCCGTAGCCTGAGGGCCTGCATAACGCGCGGAATAAATACCCGGAGCCCCTTCTAAATCTTCACACTCAATACCACTGTCGTCAGCCAAGACATACCCCCCCGTGACCTTCCAAACGGCCCGGGCTTTAATTGCCGCATTTTCGACAAATGTTTTCCCTGTTTCAGGAGGAAGAATAATGTGATGACCACAGTCAGCCAGGCCCACTACTTTCCAGGAAGAGGATTTCAGAAGATGCTCCATCTCGCGGAGTTTTCCCTTGTTGCTGGTGGCAACTATTAGTGTGTTGGACATGACTGCATGGCCCCTCTCCCTAACCCTCTCCCACAAGGGGATAGGGGATTTTAAGAGGGGACTTAATAAAATGAAACTTACTTAACTGATGTTACACGGTTAGTTCTTCAAAATTGTCATCCCCGCGAAAGCGGGGATCCAGAAGTTCTTGAAAAGACTGGATTCTCGCTTTTGCGGGAATAACGACTGCGTAAGGTGAGTTACTTAAGATTCTTTTTTTGTAAAGCCGTGATTTTTTTAATGCCACTTAACGCTAAATTCTTCATCTGCGTCATGTGCGCAAAAGTAAAAGGATTGTGTTCCGCCGTTCCTTGCACTTCCACAAAAAAACCTCTTCCTGTAACCACAAAATTCATATCGACTTCAGCGGTGGAATCTTCTTCATAATTTAAATCCAGGCACGGTGTGCCTTTAACAATACCGGTACTAATAGCCGCCACCGAATCGATGAGGGGATTTTCGGCAATAATCCCTTTTTTAACAAGGGACTTAACAGCCAAAGCGAGCGCCACATAGCCGCCAGTGATGGAAGCACATCGAGTGCCGCCATCGGCCTGGATAACATCGCAATCGACAAGAATTTGCCGTTCACCCAACACAGATAAGTCGATAATAGAACGTAGCGCCCGTCCAATAAGACGAGAAATTTCCTGCGTACGGCCAGATTGCTTTCCTTTAACTGCCTCGCGTGACGAACGCGTATGCGTAGCACGGGGCAGCATGGAATATTCCGCCGTCACCCACCCTTCCCCACTGTCTTTTTTGTGAGGCGGAACTTTTTCTTCAACGGAAGCTGTACAAATCACTTTGGTGTGCCCTTGCGTGATCAACACGGAGCCTTCAGCATAACGATTGAAATTTTTACTTATGCTGATGGGGCGCAATTGTTGCGGGGTTCTTTTATCATGTCGTTTCATAATGTCTCTTTCTAGCACCCTCTTCCACAATACGGGAACGAAAGGCGATGCTTTCTTCTACCAGTTTTTTCTGCTCCAGAGTCAACAAGGGGTTTTTCAAAATTTTTTTTAACGCAACGATACGGTAACGATCCAACCCCCATTGGCGGCTAAGCTGATCATCATGACCACCACGCTTGACTACTAATTTTTCTGGAAGCGTTACAATAGGATAATTCAAAGATACCCTCAACCATAAATCGTAGTCTTCACACGCGGGCAAAGTTTCGTCGAATAATCCGCAACGGTCAAACACCTCTCGGTGAATCATCACCGCCGATGGGCTGACAATACACAAAGGCACACAGTGCCCAAAAATCCAACCCGAATGCTTTTGATGCTTCTTCATCGGATTCACACGCACACCATTGCGAATCCACATTTCTTCCGTCTGACACATACGGACATCGGGATTTTTTTTAAGGTAATCCATCTGTACTTCCAACTTCTTGGGTTCCCATAAATCATCCGAGTCGAGAAACGCCAACCACTCGCCGTGTGCTGCCTTAATTCCCGTATTGCGGGCACTCGAGACTCCTTGATGATTTTGGGTAATAAAACGAAGAGGTTTCTCTGGATAAGTTTGAAAAAAATCTAGGGTTCCATCGGTGGACCCATCATCGACAATAATCAATTCAAAATCAGAATAAGTTTGCTTGATAACGGAAGTAACGGCTTCCTGAAGAAAGTTCAGACGATTGAACGTGGGAATAATAACCGAGACCCGCATTAGTTTCCAAAATCACCAAAATCGGTAGCTCCCTCAGGCTGCGGCACATAGGCCAGATTTTCGAATTTGGTGTATTGGTTAAGAAACGCCAAACGCGCCGTGCCCGTAGGACCATTGCGTTGCTTGGCAATAATGAGTTCGGCCACCCCCTTGTCGGGAGTGTTAGGATCGTAAACTTCGTCACGATAGATGAAACAAATAACGTCCGCATCCTGTTCAATAGCACCCGATTCTCGAAGATCCGCCATTTGAGGGCGACGATTGGTGCGATTTTCAACAGCACGATTCAGCTGAGACAAAGCCACAACAGGCACTTTTAATTCTTTCGCAATACCTTTAAGCGAACGGGAAATTTCTGAAATTTCTTGCTCACGATTTTGAACGTTAGAAGAACCACGCATCAGCTGAAGATAGTCGACAATAATCAAATCGAGACCATGCTCACGCTTCAATCGACGGGCTTTAGCCCGCATTTCCATCACAGTGACAGCAGGTGTATCGTCGATATAGAGACTAATGTCGGAAAGATGCCCTGCGGCCTTGGTCAGAAGCGGCCAATCCTTTTCTTCTAACTGCCCTTTACGTAATCGGGATGAATCGATAAAAGCCTGCGAACACAACATACGTGTCACGAGCGATTCTTTCGACATTTCCAACGAAAAAATAGCAACATGGGCTCGCCCATGAATAGCGGCATACTCCGCCATATTCAAAGCCAAAGCGGTTTTACCCATGGACGGACGACCCGCAATGATGATGAGTTCATCTTTCTGCAAACCACAGGTCATACTATCAAATTCAGTAAATCCGGTTGCCACACCAGTTACTTCCCCTTTGCTTTCAAAAAGCTGTTCTATTTTCTTAAAACTATCTTTGACAATGTCTTTAACAGGAGTAAACGATGCTCGCAGTCGGTTTTCGGAAAGATTAAAAATCATCTTTTCCGCCTGATCCAAAAGCGTTTCGGCCTCTTCCGCATTTTCATAACCCATGGTGGCAATTTCTGAGGCAGCAGAAATTAAATTACGCACCATGCCTTTTTCACGAATAATCTTTCCATAAGAAGCAATATTGGCAGAAGACGGAATGGAATCGACCAAGTCGGAAAGATAAGAAGCTCCCCCCGCCATCTCCAAACACCCCTCTTGCTGAAGAGCATGACTCACAGTCACCAGATCGGTAGGTTCCCCCTTTTGGGACAAATGAACCATGATGGCAAAAATTTTTCGATGAGCTTCACGATAAAAATCTTCTTCGCGGAGAAATTCGAGAACTTTATGGATGGCTTCGTGGTCGATGAGGATGGAGCCCAGCACGGCTCGCTCAGCCTCAACATTCTGGGGAGGCGTTTTAAGCGTTGAGACCTGACCTTGATTGGATACCAGGGCTCCCGGCATGGGACTTATTCTTTCTTTTCGACGATAATTTTCAGTTGAGCCGTTACTTCAGGATGAAGCCGGACTTCCACAATGTGTTCCCCCAAAGTTTTAAGGGGCGCTTCCAAACGGACCATCTTACGGTCCAACTCAAAACCATCTTTACGAAGGGATAAAATAATTTCTTGAGCGGTAATGGAACCAAACAATTTATCACCAGCACCCGCAGCATGAGCCAATTTAACATTGTGTTTTTCGATGGAGGCTTTAACCCCTTCCGCCGTAATTTTTTCTTTGGCTTTCTTAGCTTCAATCACTTTCTTTTGATGTTCCACTTCCTTAATGCTGCCAGGATTGGCCAATAACGCCAAATTACGGGGACCTAAAAAATTACGATAATACCCCGGGGCAACGGTTACCACATCGCCCACCAAACCTAAATTCGATACATTTTTCTGTAAAATAACCTGCATATTATATTAACCCCATAAATAACCTTAGCCCAAGACTGTGTGGTTACCCACAAATTGTTGAACCAAGCCACCGCGTCCCCAAAGCCAACAAGCAGAGGGGATACAATCTCCTTAAAAAAGGGATATTCTTTAGTACGAAGAAAAGCAAAGATCAACCTTTTTTAATAAAGTAAAAATGACCAAAATTTAGTATGAAAATTTGCATTGATTAATATCAATTTTCCGGTAAAATTGATATTAATGTATACACGTCTTCTCAAAAAACCGGACCGTTCCATCCTGCTTTTTGGGCCAAGAGGCACTGGAAAATCAACGTGGATACGTGAAAATTTTAAAGATGTGACAACTTACGATTTACTGCAAAGCAGGGAGCACCTACGCTTGAGCAAAGAACCAGGAATTCTGGCTGATGAGCTTTCCTCTCTCCCTGCCGGCAGCTGGGCCGTTATTGACGAAATTCAAAAAGTACCGGCTCTTTTAGACGAAGTCCATCATCTTATCGAAAACAAGAAACTGCGTTTTGTCCTGAGCGGATCCAGTGCCCGTAAGCTGAAAAAAGGAGCCGCCAATCTTTTAGGTGGGAGGGCCACCACTACTTCTTTGTTCCCTCTAGTTTCTTCTGAAATCAAATTTGACCTTACCTTCCCTAATGTCTTAACAAGCGGTACACTGCCGCTCTCTATCCTCAGCAAAGATGACAATGAACAAAAATCTTATTTACGCAGTTATGTCGAAACTTATCTACAGGAAGAAATCCGGGCAGAAGCCTTAACCAGAAACATCGGAAATTTTGCACGCTTTTTGGAAGTAGCCGCCCGACAAAACGGGCAAATCACTAATGTCTCCAACATCGCCAGAGAATCCATGGTCAATCGGCTTACCGTACAGGGTTATTTTGATATTTTAGTTGATACCCTCGTTGGTTACTGGCTTGAACCTTGGAAACTCAAAAGATCCACAAAGCAAGTAGCCCACCCCAAATTTTATTTTTTCGACTGTGGTATCGTTCGGGCCCTTTCAGGCCGGCTTCCCTATCCACCCTTTCCGGAAGAGCTTGGTCCTTTACTGGAAACCTTTGTCATTAACGAAATACGGGCCTATCTTTCTTACAACAAACTTCATTACCCCATGCATTTTTGGAGCAGTCATGACGGCGTGGAAGTCGACTTTTTCTGTGAAACTAAAAAAGGTTTTGTCGCTATCGAAATAAAATCAGCCCAAACCTGGGAAAGAAAATTCAACCGCAGCCTGAAAAGAATGAGGGAAGAAATGGGTGGGAAAAAAATAAAATGTCTCGGTGTTTTCATGGGACATCGAAAAGCCATGGTGGATGACATAGAAATTTTACCAATTCTCACTTTTTTAAAAGCCCTGTGGCAGGGGGATTTTTTTTAAATGGCAACGGATGCTGTCATAGGAGTAGCTTCTGCTACTTGCAACGCAAAGGCTGCGTCAGGAGAAAAACCACTTTCTGGAGAACTCATTTCAGTAACAGGTTTAAAGAAAGATTTAAAGCCCTCATCCGAAAGAACACCCGCCTGATAAGCCTCTAACCGGGTTCGGCATTCTTCAAAAAAACTTGCATCCTGTAATCTATCGAGATCAATCTGGACCCCCACTTCTTCCAAATTTTGAGCCAACTTGGTTTCTGGGCTCACTTTATCTTGAGGTCCCATGACATGGGCCATAACAGCAGGGCGTTGCACCTGATTTTGTGCCATGGTTTTTAGAACTTGTTGGGAAGTTTTAGCGATCAAAAAATCACGCATCGCCCCTTCGTATCGACCTCTGAGTTCCGTGTTTTCAATCAAAAGATGATAGTCATCTATATATCTTGTACCATCGGGGGACATGGGATCAGGCGCCAGAACACTTTCCTTCTCCAATAATTCCCCCAAAACACCTCTTAAATGAGCCAAACGTTCATCAACAAGCCCGGCATGCCGCCGCAAAAAGACTAAGTCTTGAGGGCTATGGGAACTGGCCAACAGGCGGCTAAGAAGAACAGGGTCTACCTCCGAAAAACCAATGACCTTTTCCCTTAAAACCTGTGGCCAGGAAGGATACTGGCCCATCAAACCAACCATCATTTCAAAATTCTCTTCATTGACTTCTTCCGGGAGAATACGAATGACTTCGTCTCGAACAGGGGTGTCATGCTTAAGACACTCTCTAGCAATATTAGATACCTTGTCCGCCCGAACATAAAAACGAATCTGGACTTTTTCGTCTTCCGACAAGGGAGTACGATTGTCAGTATCTTTAATCCTCTTCAAAAAAGCCCTCTGCACTGCATGAGCACGGCTGGAGGCCCAGTCCGCCGGTTCTAAATGCCAATACGAAGCAAAATCTTCATAGCCATGACCATAAACGGCCACCGGGGCAAAGTGCTGCATATACTCAATGGGCTGATTCAAATAAAGGAAGACGAAGACATTTTCGAGATGCCACATAGAACCTTTTTCCCTTATGTCACGATCATAAGGACGCAAACCTCTCAAGCTTTGAAGCACAGCACAGTCGGCATCATCAGACAAATCCCACGGAAATTGGATCAAACCTGCAAGGCCCGTAGGGTTGGCAGCCCTGATTTCTTCCGCGACTCGCTCACGAATCCTATTTCGAAAAGCGGGCCAGCGCGTATCTTGAGTCACCTGGTCACGGCCTATCTCATCAATCAGACACAGGCTGGTATCCACATCATAAGGGCTTTCTTCAAAAAGAAAAGCAGCAGCTAAACCAGGATGATGCTTTGCTAAATTAAAAATAAAATCGAGAGCCGGCATTGGATAAGCACGGGCCTGAACCAAGGCCATTTGGATAATGGAGTCTGGGTATTCCGCAAAAACTTCACGAGACATTCCCATAAAAATAAGAGGACTGTCGGAGAAACGTTCAAAAAATTCTTGCGGATGATGACCCGCACAACCACGCATGAAACGAGTCAAAGACGCCATAGAAATAGACTGCTTCGGATCTTCCAAGAAAGCCTGATAAGTCGCTTTGAGGTAAGCGACATCTCCCTTGGATGCGTCTCCCAAATCCCAGGGGAAATATTGCCACTCATCATCCCCTATTTTAAACAAAGACTCACGCACCCGCGAACGCCAAGCCAGGTCATGATCTAAGGCAAAAACTGCTTCTCGTCGGGCCAAACTCTGAAGGGCCCATTCAGAAAGAGAAGCCGTCTCTTCCGTTTCGAGCAAAGAAAAAACATCAGCATCACCTGCAACCCCTGCAGCCTTTAACCAAGTCCATAGCTCAGCGTTGAAATCTACCTTTCCCGTCCTTGCAGCGTAAGCAATGAGAGCACGGGCTAGCTCGACATGATGTGTGGAAACCAGAAGACGCAATAAAGCTATTTCATAACTATCAAATTCTTCATTGCCATGCACTTTTGCTAAAACACCATTGATATCTTCTCTAAGTGCACCCAACTCGGGGCTACCCCATCGGTCGGGACCAACAGTTAATAGACCTGATCCTCCAACGCTCAACTCGACATGACGCAAGAGAGAAGGAGCCCGTTCCGGATAACGCTCAATATAAGCGCGAGGAAACCGCACAAACAAACCCATTTCGATAATATCCAAATTGGCTCTTGCAAAACGAAAACCCAGCCATGTCTTGAAATCTGTACGAATATCATCATCCGCCAGAGCATCAGCCTCTTCCCACAAACCGGCATAGGCCTTCAATGACTGCTCATCAACATAGGTACGATTAAAACCTTTTCCGGGATAGCGATCCCCATATTCGGCCCCTAAAGTATCAAATTTTGCGTCAATATCTTCAATAGAAGGAATGTGAAACAACCATGATTCGTAAACACCAAAATCATCTTCAGAAAAAGGATAATCGAATAAAGGTAATATTCTTGTCTTCCACTGAGTAACAATACTGTCACACAATCGAGATTTCAAAGCCGGGACATCCACAACCTCCAGAACCCAAGTCGACGAACATGGGTTCCCTAAAAAGTCCATCAGGACATGTCTTAATTCCTCATCACGAAAACCTATCAAACGAGCAGCCGCCCTATTGGCAGCATCTCCACCTATTTTAAGAAGGGCTAATAAAACCGGCTTGATTTTACCGATAGAATAGTCTCCCAAATGCTGAACACAGTCAGCCAAGGCTCCATCAACACCTGGGTCTTCCTGAAGAGCTTGCCTAACAGACTCAACGAGGCGATCCCCTTCTACCATAGTAGGCAAAGTTTTTTCAGGCCTGTAAAGATCCCCCAAAGTTGCTTCATAAGCGGCTGGATCTCGTTCATAAACCATGGATAATATTTTAGGTAACTCTAACGCTTGACGCTTGTAACTTGTTTTTAGACTAGTAGGAACCAGCGATTGACTATCCATCACATTATCAAAACTTATAGGCTTAGGAGCCGTCTTATTATAATTCCTGATCCACTCTCTCAACTTTCGCTCGGCTTCCACCCCATCGGACCAGAGAACCCTCAGATAAACGACATCCTCGGAACCAGGACTAATCTCCCAAGGAAATAAAGAGCACAACCCTTGACTATCACTTTTTTTGATCCATCTATCTCTTAAATAATCTCTTACTTCAGGATTCTCTTTCAAAAAATGAGCCGCCACCTCACGGGTGCTTTTTTCAGAAAGGAGAGCGACGACAAGTTCTTCCGCTTGAGGGTCATACTTTTTATAATCTAGAGCTTCAAATTGACGGTGCCAATCCCTATGAGACTCACCAAACTGACGACGTAAATCAGCATTACGAATATGGTCTAAAGAGCGACAATAAATATCTTCCCCAGACCTATAAACCAACCTGGGCTTCCCAAAAGATAACACTTTCTTGCGCCCTAAATAAGGTTGATCCTCCACAACACAGCCACGCCATTGCTCACACCTAATTTCGGCATTACGCAAGTCAAGTACGGGTTTAAAACGATCCGCCGCGGCACCCATCAGTCGTTCAACCAATTGCTGATCGATAGGATTCGACATACCCCAAGGATAAATTTTCAAAAGAGATGGCTCTTTAAAAGCATGCTGCAACACAAGCTCCGCAACCTCCCGATGCAGGCGATCTAAACCACCCGGATCAAAAACGCTCTCTTCTCCACACGCCAATGCATAATAATAAAAACCCTTATACACTCGAAAAGCGCTCACACGCGCTTCCACACTGGCAGCCGGTTGCTCCACAACGGAACGATACGCCCGCACCATATCGCCCAATTTGTTGGGAAGTTTCACAGCATCCAGGTTTTGAATAAGAACATAATCGTTGATGATGATATCAATACCATGCTCACGGGAAAGAACCTCAAAAACATCGCGGCCACTTCTCTCAATTGCAGCAACTAAAGCGTTGAAAGAAGCATTCGTACGAGCCTTCTTCCAATCCAACACATGCACTCCCCTGCCTTGTCTGTAGCACAGGTCAAAAACAATCCCATCGGCCTTGGCATAGCCTAAAGCTAATTCCCTATCCTTTGTAGAATAACCACCACGGCCAAACGCCGCAGTTCCCTGTTTTTTTCGACCACCGCTCAACCGTAATCCCCCACGCATGATGGCCATGCCGTTATCTAAGCTGGGGGTTCCATGATAAAGAACTCCGTTATCGGTGTAGTTTTCGACAAATTCAGCCTCATCCATCAATACTTCGGGCGGCACGCCGTTTAGCTCAGACCCATCATGAGCACGTTGTGCAATAGGAAACCTGTCCACAAATTCATAAAAAGTGCTTTCTTCTGTTTTCCCCAATTCTTCGTCGATCAAATTACAAATATCCCACACCACACTTTCCAGGCTTCCCTCTTCCGCTCTTAAGAATCGGTTGTGAGCAAACGAAAAACGGGAATTCCGCAAAGTTTTTCCAAATTGCTCCAGAGCTTTCTTAAAATCATTCCCTGCAGGAATGCCATGTTCACGGAGTTGATCTCTCAATCGTTCGAGCTCTCTTTTCAAAACTCGTTCATCTTTTAAAGTAAGAAAAGGCAATTCGACCAAAGATCTGATTCCACGAATAGTTGTTGTCAGAGGCTTTTCAACCAGCTCAGGAGTGGAAGACGCAACATAAGAATACTTGCCCCAAATAAAATCAGTGATAATTTCCTCAAACCCGGCAGGTTCTACAAAAACGCTTCTTTCCAAATCAAACGCTAATAAATCGATGGCGGCTCCTCCTTGGGCCATGGACCTGCTTGTTTGTTTTTCGTATAATTTGATATCCTCCACAATAAACACAGTCCTACCCATGACTACATGCTCTTGATGAACATCAACTTCTGCTCCAAAAGCTTTCCGGACTCTGGAAATGATTTCCCCAGCCTTCTTCTCTAATGCCGGGAATTTCTCTTCATCACAAATGACAAGAAAATCAAAATCACTCCCCACTCCGCGAATATCAGAACCGGGAATATTAGAATCATCTTCAATCAACCGTTGCATGGTCTCTTCGGCGGAAATAGGCGGCTCTTGTAAAAGTCCTTCGTAAATTTCGCTATACACGTACCCGATAGCGGATCGCACCACACCTCCACTGGGCATAATCTTAACAGTAGGATCGAGTTCTCTTAATTGTTCCGTCATGAATTCAAAGTAGCGCACCATCTTCAAACCATGGGGTTGCGTCGGATCACCAACAGGAATAGTGAGCCGTTTGAAGATGGAAGCCATCACGGCTTCTAACCTCTCGCGAACCTGTTGAGTAATATTAACAGCATCAGGAACAGCTTCTGGAGATAAACCACGATAAGGAGCAGGAAGAAAAAAATTAGGAAATTCAACCGCGGGATCAAAAGTATCACCACGGATAAACGCATTAAAACCAGAAGGAGATGATAATCGAGGCACCTCTGCAAAAAGAGAGGCAGCAACCCTCACTACACCCACATCGGAAGCCGTCAGAGGAGCCCCCCCCACGACATCGCCTGGAGGGGCAGGCACGGTTAGAGAGGGCATACCTTCCTCAGCTCCATCAGCAGACGCAAAAGGCCCACTCACTAGCTCACCCGGCGCACCCGGATCACCTAAAACAACAGGTTTGGACATGGCCTGTTATCGTCTTCTTTTAAGGAAAGTTGCCAATAAAAATAAATAATAATTATAAATAGTTGTGCTATTTTTGAGCTGATTTAGGCAAAGGACTTTGCGGCTCTAATTTTCTGAAATCAAACCACGAATCAAAAAATCCAAGACCGACAAGAAAAGATCCTAAGATGTGGAACAAAAGAATAATTAAAATATAAAAAACCATCTTTAAAAAAGGTCCAAAACCTTTGCGGTTCATCCAAAAAGCCATAATGGATAAACCCCTCACAAAATAAAAAAACAATGCCACCAAAATAAGATTACTGGCTATCGCAGACAACCAAACCGGCAATGGAAGATAAGAATCTCCCAACACTGTAGCAATGGCCAAAATGACCCCCCACACCCAATAAAACGAATAAGTCAGACGCCCTAAATCAAGCTGGGCAAAGGCTGGCAATAAAGGCGCAAAAATCTTTCCGGCCACCATCACATTAAGTAAAAAAACAAAAAATACCGAAATTAACACAAGGGCCGGCGTCAATGACGTCATCCCCTTAGCCAACACCGTAATATTGTCGGCCAAAAAAGATTCTGTCTCGCTCCCCAGAGACCCCGCTTGCTTTTGCAAAGTTAAAAATTCTTGGAACGAATCTTGATAGTATTGATGCACCAACGCCACCGGATCGCCACCATGAATCAACACATAACTAATAAAACTGATCGACGCCAAAAATGAAAAAAGAAGCCCTCCCCAAAAAATCCACCGAGGTTCAAAACCATCCGACACCGCCTTGTACAGCACCCAAGCCAACCCCATAAAAAATGAAAAATAAAATAGACCAAACGTCAATGCCGCCATTGGCGACACCGTTTCTAAAAGATTAATTCCAGGAATAGGTAAAACCCAAACAAAGGAAGGATGCCCCTTATAAAAATTGAAAAGAGGCAGAAGTAAAAACAGATAAATTCCCACAATCGCAACGAAAGCAGGAATGGCCACATCCCAAAGAGCCCGTGTTTTTCGGCGGCAAAGATGGAAAAGAAGAGGCAGAGGTGTCAGCAAGACAAACAAGCCACTTAAGAAAAGCGCCAAGGTTAACCCAAAACCAGTAAGGGCCCCCTTTCGGTCACGCAGCGTTGATGTGTTCTGCATTGTTTAACCGCTTAAAACGCCGCGTGCGATAAGCTGTAAGGAATCAGAGCCAAAATACGGGCATGATTAACCGATTCCACAACACTGCGCTGATGAAAAGCACAGTTACCAGTAAGTCGGCGTGGAACAATACGACCCGATTCAGTCACAAACTGAGTCAATAAGCGTACCTGCTTATAATTAATGGCCAATTCTTTATCGACACAAAAACGGCAGGCTTTTTTGCGGACTCCAAATCTTTTTCTTTCTTTTTTATCTTTTTTAAAACGTCTTGGCATAAATGCTCCTCTTACTCTTCGACATGCTCAGGTTGTCCATGGACATGGTGAGCCTGTCGAACCATTAATTGATTTCTTAGTCGTCCCGATCATCCAAAGGCAAATCAAAAGCACCCACCTTGGCTTCTTCGAGAACAATCACACGCGTAGCGGGATCACGACGTTTGGCTTCCTCGGCACTCCCTACTTTCAGCGTCATAAAACGCATCACGTCTTCTTCATACTTCAGCGTGCGTTCAATATCGGTTATAAAATGGCCGCTACCATAGTAATTTACATAGACGTATTGACCATAAGTATGGTGAGCAATGGCATAAGCCATTTTTCTTTTGCCCCAATCCTTAATTTCGGCCAATTCCCCTTTGCTTTCGGAAATTATTTTTTGGATTTTTTCGTTCACTTTCTCAAAGCGCGTCATCGGAAGATCAGGCTTTAAGATATAGACTGTTTCATATTCGTGCATGTCCTGCATACTACTCCTTATGGATAAACCGCCTTAAGAAAGACTATTATCTTTCTACCAACGGCAACCCTCCATCTATTGTGGAGAGTAAGGTTATTTGGCACATCGAATCAGTGGTAGAATATTTTATTCTAAAAAACACTCTACCACTGATTCAATATTATTTTAGGGAGAACCAGTTTGATGAAAACGATTCATCGCCGCAGGCACTCCCTGTTTTAAGGCAAACACAACCGCTTCCGCGGCTTGCTCTACCTGTTTAAGGACTATGTCTTTTTCCGCTTTTGAAAAACGGGACAACACATAAGACACAACCTTTTCTTTATCAAGAGGACGCCCAATCCCTAACCGCAAACGGTTAAAATCACGCGTCCCCAAAATATCAATGATCGATGAAACTCCATTATGCCCCCCGGCTGAACCGGATGATGCAAACTTCATTTTCCCTAAAGGCAAATCTAACTCGTCATGGATCACCAACAGGGAAGAAACATCTTCTTTATAATATTGAAGCGAACCCAAAACTGCATGACCACTCACATTCATAAAAGTGAGAGGCTTCACCAAAAGCACCTTATCTCCTTCTATCTCCACAAGGGCTTCTTCACTCTTGGTTTTTCCTGCCTTCCATCGTCCGCTAAAACGAGCACATAAAAAATCTACTACCTCAAAACCAAAATTATGACGGGTCTGATGATATTCTTCGCCAGGATTTCCCAATCCCACGACAATGTGCATTTATTTCTTCGCTTCCTTGGCCGGGGCCTTAGCAGTCGCCGCCTTGGCATCCTTGGCTCCAGCATCAGCAGCACCAGCACCTTCACCCTCTTCTTTCTTCGCGGTCAAAACTTCAGGTTCGGCCATCACACCCGGTGTTAATTCTTCTTCAGCACGAGGCGCCAAGACGGAGGCAATGGTTAAATCCACTTCACCAATAGGCTCAATACCTTGAGGCAATTTCACTTCGTGCAAATGCAGATTCTGGCCAATTTTTAAATGGCTGACATCTACCGTAATTTCTTTAGGAATGTTGATCGGCAAGCACATCACTTCCAACTCACGAGTCACTTGCTGCAAAATACCCCCTTCTTTAACACCCGCAGCATTACCCGTAATATGCACAGGAACCGACACTTTTAATTTTTTATTCAAATCCACATGCAGAAAATCGGCATGAATGAAAACACGAGAAATGGGATGCGCCTGATAATCCTTTAACAGCACATTGTAATCTCCCTTGCCTTCTACTTTCAATTTGATCAATGCGTTCATTCCCGCAGGAGTCGATACCGCTTTTTCTAACTGACGAGGATCCACAGATAACAAAATACTTTCCTGATCCTTTCCATAATAAATAGCAGGGATCTTGGCCTCGCGGCGCAATTTATGAGCCTCCCCTTTTCCAATTCTCGTTCTCATGTTAGCACTTAATTCAATCTGTTCCATATCATACCTTTCTATTAAACAAACAATGACGAAACCGAATCACCGCGGGCAATACGCCCAATGGCCTCACCTAAAAGAGGCGCCACGGAAATTTGAGTAATTTTTTTACACGCTTGGGCCGCCTGCGATAAAGGAATAGTATTAGTCGTTACCACTTTTTCCAATACCGACTTCTCAATACGTGATACTGCTGGCCCCGATAACACCGGATGCGTAATACAAGCCATCACACTCTTAGCCCCATGCTTCTTTAAAGCCTCTGCCGCACTGACAAGGGTCCCTGCTGTATCAACAATATCATCCACAAGTACAGCATTTTTTCCTTCCACTTCCCCAATGACATGCATCACTTCCGAAATATTAGGAGCCGGACGCCGCTTATCGATTAAAGCCAAACTCCCCCCCATCCTCTTAGAATAAGCCCGGGCACGCTCAGGCCCACCCACATCGGGAGACACAATCACCAAATTTTCACCGGTATTCTCATTAAAATATTAAACAAAGACCTTCACGGCGTATATATGATAAAAAGTAATATAAAAAAAGCCCTGAATCTGACCTGCATGCAAATCTACCGAAACCACACGACTCGCTCCCGCCGCCGTCAGCAAATCCGCCACCAGCTTGGAAGATATCGGTGTTCGTGGTGCCACCTTTCGGTCCTGACGAGCATAGCCATAATACGGCAATACCGCTGTAATCGTATCGGTAGACGCCCGCTTCAGCGCATCAATCATAATAAGCAACTCCATCAAATTCTCATTGGCCGGAGCACACGTAGGCTGAATAACGTAGGCATCCATCATGCGGACATTCTCTTCAATTTCTACCCACACTTCCCCATCCGAAAAACGCTTCACATTCGCCTTAGCCAAAGGAAAACCCAAATGTGCAGCAATCTCCTCCGCCAAAGGACGGTGCGCATTACCAGAAAATAATCGGATGTCTTTAAATGAAGCCATAAATTTATCGTCATTCCCACTAAGTCGGGAATCCTGTCTTACAGGACATGGTGAGCCATGCCGAACCATGGATCCCCGCCTTCGCGGGAATGACGATTCTTATGTTGGGGCGCCAGGATTCCCCCTTCGCCACGCTACGAGGGCGAGCTCACACACAATAACGAACTCCCCATCTCACACTACTTAAACCACATAAAACTTGTTGGGGCGCCAGGATTCGAACCTGGGAATGCCGGAATCAAAATCCGGTGACTTACCGCTTGTCTACGCCCCAATAATAGCGGGGGCTTTGCCTCCGGCGCCCCCGTACCCCCAACTCCTTCGGACTGGCTTAGCCAGATCCTCTCTCGTATTCTCCAAATTAGTTCAATGGCTTTGCCACAGGCCACCCCCGTACCCCCAACTCCTTCGGACTGGCTTAGCCAGATCCTCTCTCGTATTCT
>CAZQCI010000043.1:0-13291 GCA_964592255.1 uncultured Nitrospiraceae bacterium
CTGTGGTAGTGAGCCTCATTTCATAGAAAGAAAAACACCCGGTTATGGCTATGATGTTCGTGAAGTAAGTGGAGTGAAAAGATTTTCAAAAATTGTTGGCCGCTATCCCGGTATTACTTTTGTTGTGCCTCATTTAGGTTTTGGGGAAATTGAAGCGTTTATGGCTCTCTTATCCGAACATCCCAACCTGTATTTAGATACGGCCATGGCTTTAGGTGGGTTTTTCGATGTTGATATTAAAAAACAATGGTTTGAAGCTTTTCCCGAGCGTTTTCTTTTTGGAACCGATTTTCCTAATATTCCTTACACCTGGAATCAAGAAAAAGACGTTCTGCTTACCATGGGTTTAAGCCAGCCAATTTTGGAGAATATTTTTTTCAGAAATGCTCAAAGATGTCTTGGAATTGTTTTTTGAAGATGTTGGGTTAGCCTATTTTGGGCTAGCCCGTTCCGGGCTTTCAGGTGAGGCATCCGGGCCCAATCGGACACCCCACCTTAGTTCCCGCTGACGTAACCCTTTACAACCTACACAATTCTTACTAAAGCAAGACTGATGCCAAAAAAATAAAAAATAAAAATAAAATAATATCAATAGCTTAACAAATCAATAGTGAACGCCTCCATTTAAAGTATATTAATATTTTAAATAATGTATTTTAAATAATGTTCACAGAAGAGAATGTGTATTTAAAAAATATGGAAAGAATGGTTAAAGGCTTCTATCCGATTCTGGATGTTTCTTACACACCGGATTATCCGGCTTATCAATTAGCGGAAGATATTTTATCTTCCGGTGTGGGGTGGCTTCAATTAAGGCAGAAAAATCTTTCAGAAGGGGATTTTTTAAAATTGGCCCAAAAGATTTCTTATCTTAAAATTCATAATTCGTTCCAATTCATCATCAATCATTTTGTGGATGTGGCTCTAAAAATAGGTGCTGATGGGGTTCATTTGGGGGCTACCTCCCTGTCCATCAACTCTGCCCGGAAAATTATGGGGGATAAGGCCATTATCGGTGCCTCGGTGCATTCCCTGGAAGAAGGAATCCAAAAAGAAGAAGAAGGGGCTGATTATCTCACTTTTGGTGCCATATACCCTACGGCGACTAAAGAAGGGGGCCATCCCATTCAAGGGCTTGAGAAATTAAAAGAATTGTGTGAAAAAGTGTCCATCCCCGTTATTGCAGTTGGTGGTATGACTCCAGAACGAGTCAAAGCAGTTCTAAAAACTGGAGCCGCCGGTTTTTCAGTGATTACAGCTATCAGCCGTAGTCCTAAACCAGCTGAAATTTCTCGAGAATTTTGGCAACTTTCCCAAAAATGAGCCGATAATTAAAAGTGAGGGAAGACGAAAAAGGGGTTTGGACATGGTTTATTTTAATTCAATCGGCGCTTCTCTTATCTTGGCTCAACAGCCTACGGGCGAAGCTTCTAGCGATACTCCTCCCACTTCGGCTCAAGGGGTTCTTCCTTCTCCTCTACCCAGTAGGCCATTACCTATAATCGATCCAGCCGAAATCATAAGAAACTTTGCCGTGAGGGCCCAAGGTTCTTTCGACCCTGCAACAGTCGCTTATCTTGACAGCATTATTCCCGGTGATGCGAGTTATTCCCAGTTGGGGGATCAACGTCCCCTTACTTTTACTTTTTTTTCTTATCCTGAAGGGGAGCCTTTCAGAAAAAGAAATTTGCAGGCCTTTCCTGGATATAACCAGGTGGGGGAAGAAGAAGGGAGCCCTACCGTCACTCTTCTTCCTTTGGGGGAGCGTCCTCGTGAAACAGTTTCTAGTGATATCAAAAATTCTCACTTAAACGCCCAGGCTGAAAGTCCAGTTTCTTCACTCATTGATGCTGTAAAAAACGAAACGGACATTTTGGATCTTATGGCGGGAATGGTGCGCTGGATTAAAGGGCATGTTTCCTATCGTTTAAATGATGATCACCGCAGTATGGAGCAAGTTCTTCAAGAGGGTTGGGGGGATTGCGATGATGTAAATCAAATTGTCAAAGAGGCTTGTGATCAGTTGGGTATTGAATGTCAATCGGTTGAAGGCGCTTTTTTTGAACCTGACTTTAAAGGGCATACGGGTTGGGTACGCCATGCCTGGAATATGGTCAAAGTTGGAGAGGCTTGGGTGCCTGTTGATGCCGTGTTGGGAGAAGAAGGACAACCCAAGGATGGGGATGAGTTATGGGCCATGGCGCAACGTTATTTGTGGATTCCTTTTACCGACCGCGGCATGGACATGGATCAATGGAATCGACTTGTTTCTATTAAACTCAACGAAACAATTGGAGTCATTAATTTTGATACAGTGGAGGTAGCCTGGAATGCCGTTGGGGATGTTGTTGACAAACTACACATGTCCCCCGCTGCACTGAGGACTTATTTGCAGAGCCAAGGTTTAGGCAATGTTGTATCGGACGATTTCAATCAAAATCAAAAAATTTATCTCGATGTAGTATTGGCACAGTGGTTGGGCACTCCCGAAACGGTGGGAAATCCCTTGGAAGATTTGGCGTGCTTGCATCAACTTTTGGTTTCCAAAACTTGGTCTGATGAGGTGAGGGCGGATCTTGAATTTTCCGGAATGACCCTTCTGACTTTTGCATTAACCGATGCGGAAAACGAACGTGATCAAGGAGAAACAAGTGTTATTATTTCTGCCGATGATTTGTATCAGGCTTATCAAACATGGAAGGAAGATCTTCCGGAGCCGGAAGGATACACAGGGCTTGTGTTGGAAGAATGGGAAAGACGTTTGGGAGCTTTGTATGCTTTTGATCAGCAACCAGTTCCTGAAGATCTGTTTCCGGGTAGCCCCAAAAACGGAGGATTTTTACCAGTGCTGTGTTTGATTCGTGAAGGTAAAACCCCCGAAGAGTTGCGTTCCACCACTCTCGCATATGCTGTAGCTCGTAGGACAGGCATTCCTGATTTTACGGAAGACGCCGAGTTGACAGCACGATGGATTGACGATTTGGAATTACAATGGGCCGAATCAAGTGATGTGTTAAAATGGACAAGTCTCTATGATGCCATGAAAACCAATCAAGGGGACGAATCGGCTGATGGGGCTGCTTTTAAAACAGCGGGGTATTCGTATGCCCGTTCTGATAATCAGGGGATGTCTATTCTGGCCCTGATTGATTTTAGAAAAATGGCAACACGGGAATTGAATCGACGTTTAGAAGTTGTGTCTGGGGGTCAATTGGACCGGTACCAACTTGATGAAACTCTGACTCTGCTTGATTTTATTTATCGTACTCATTTAACGGAACGTGTGATTACCGATGCCCGTGCTTTTGTGGATTTGCCTCCTCCTGAGAAAAAAGAGAACAGTTTATCTCAAACTAATTTTTCTACTGCTCTTTATATTGAGTCGACTTTATCTAAAGCGCAAATGATGCAGGCCTCCATCAAGTGGTCTCAAGCTCGTGAGGTTCAATTAAGTAATGAGAGAGGTGTTCAAGAAAGGTTGTTGGTGGATTTGGACCAAAAGTCATCACAAGATTTACAGGACACTTTAAAAGCCATGGACCTTTTGGCTCAAGGTATTTTGGCATTATCCCAAAATCCGGATGCATCCAGTACACGTATTGCTTGGTGCCAGCAATGGTTAGAGCGTTATTGTCAGATTACGGGTGCGCCTATTCCATCTTAATGAAATTTGTAAGTATAAATAAGAGAATCGTTGGTTTGGAAGGTAAGATAATGCTTTTGTCCGCTATAGGGAGTGACGTAGCCTGTTTCTACTTCGAAGATTTGATTGCTGGTGTGGTAAGACCACTGTACTTTGATGTGCCCGTCTTTTAAGGGAGTAAAGGAAATTTTTCTTATTTCAGCAGGCTCTAGTGAGCCTGACCAAACCATATCATCTGCGGCAAATACTTTTATAGAATCGATGCGAATGTCTTTTTCACTAGAAAGAAAAATTTTTTCTCGGATGGGAGAGCATGAAGTAAGAACGATGAAAAGAAATATTAAGATGCTTTTTTTTCCTGACGTCGGTTTCATAAAGTTTAAGATTTTTTAACCGCAGCCTGCCAAATCTTCTTAAGTTCTTGTCTTGTTTTTGAAGGGAGTGTCGGAGAAAAAGTGTGGTCTTCTTTCCAGCTAGATCGAATGTCATCTGCACTTTTCCATAAACCAACAGCCAGACCAGCGAGAAAAGCCGCACCAAAGGCGGTGGTTTCAATCATCTTCGGGCGAACGATAGGAACTCCTAAAATATCCGCTTGAAACTGCATCATCAAATTGTTGGCACTGGCACCACCATCTACTTTGAGTGATTTTAATTTTCGGCCAGAATCTTTTTCCATCGCACTTAAAATTTCCATTTGTTGATAAGCAATACCTTCCAATGTAGCCCGTGCGATATGGGCGCGTGTGGTGCCGCGGGTTAGTCCACAAATTAATCCTCTGGCATGCGGGTTCCAGTGGGGAGCCCCGAGGCCCGCCAAAGCTGGTACAAACATCACTCCCCCATTATCGGGTACACTTTCTGCCAAGGACTCAATCTCACTGGACGACTTGATGATTTGCAAGCCATCCCGTAACCACTGAACGGCCGCTCCCGCGATGAAGGAGGATCCTTCAAAAGCATAAGAGACTTTATTGCCAATTTTCCAGGCAACGGTTGTGAGTAAGCCGGTTTTAGATGTTATGGGTTTAGACCCGATGTTCATGAGTAAAAAGGATCCGGTACCATAAGTGCATTTGGCTTCCCCCATCCCAAAACAGGCCTGTCCAAAGAGTGCTGCCTGCTGGTCGCCAGCGATACCCGCTACAGGAATGCCGTCGGGCAATCCAGGCACATTTCGTGTCTTTCCATACAGATAAGAAGAGGGCAGAATTTCGGGAAGAATGTTTTCGGGCACATCAAATAATTTTAGAAGATGTTTGTCCCATTGCAACGTTTTCAAATCCATCAACAGCGTGCGTGAGGCATTAGAGACATCGGTTACATGGCTTGCACCATGCGTTAATTTCCAGGTTAAAAAAGTGTCGATCGTGCCGAAGGCTAAATCTCCTGCTTTTGCTAGTTTCCGTGCATCAACAACATTGTCTAAAATCCATTTTATTTTTGTGCCGGAAAAATAAGGGTCTAACACTAAACCAGTTTTTGATTTGATCAATTTTTCTTTACCGCTCTTTTTTAATTTTTCACAGAAAGAGGCTGTGCGCCGGTCTTGCCAAACGATGGCATTGTGAATAGGACGAGATGTGTGACGGTTCCAGAGAACGGTTGTTTCACGTTGGTTGGTGATGCCAATTCCGGCAATTCGCTTTGAATCCACGCCCGCCATACTTAATGCTTCGCCGATGGTTTTGACGGTGGAGGCCCAAATTTCATCGGCATCGTGTTCTACCCAGCTCGGTTGAGGATAATGCTGCGGGAACTCATTATTCTTTTTGGCCAGTATATTTAGATTTTGATCCAGAATTAAAACGGTTGTTCCGGTTGTGCCTTGGTCGATGGATAAGATGAGATCTTGGTTCATAGAAATCTCCTGAAAAAGTCCGTTACTTTCTGCGCCACCCATTCTTTTTCGTAATCGAGCGTGATGACGTGGTAACTATTTTCCAATGTGACGGTTTCGGTAATGGTGGATGACACTTGTCTTGCGACCTGATTCATAGAATCGTAAGGCGCTGTAGAATCGTGACGTGAATGAATGAGAAGTAAAGGTGTGTGGATTTTGGCCAAATCATCGCGCACGACTTTTTGCAAATCCACCAAACTGTAAATGCACGATAGAGGCATACGGTCATAGTTCCAAAAATTGCCTTTGGCGTTGGGGTCTTTAATGTCTACCCCTAATTTTTTTTGGTATTTCCAAAAAAATTTAATTGGTGAATTTTCAATGACAGGTAATAATTTTGCTGTCCACGGTTTAAGATAAAGTGGGGTGGCTAGGCATGCTGCAGCGGTAATGGCTTGCGGATGATCGATGCTTAACTTGAGTGTGAGGAGGGAGCCCAATGACAAGCCTGCGACAAAAATTTTAGAACACGATTTCTGTAATTGTTGGTAAGCTTCTTCAATACTTTCATACCAGTCATGCCAATTCGTTTGTGCGCAATTTTCGGGTGTGGTTCCGTGCCCAGCCAACAAAGGGGCTGAAACTGTAAACCCGGCTTTACCTAAAGCCCGTGCTACGGAACGCACCGAATCCGGGGTTCCGGTAAAACCATGAGATAAAATAACACCGGCCCCGTTTGTGCCTTCAATAAAAATAGGGTCAATTTGTGGGTTGTGTGGCATGTAAGAAAAGTTCTATATCGTTCTTCATTCTCTCTGTCCAATCCAGATTTTTTTGATTTTGGAGAATTGTTATGAAACGTCTTTTTCTTTTTGGAGTATGTTTTCTCATGTGCCACTGCACAGGCTCATCGGTTTCTCATCAAACAAATTCCCAACCATCGTCTGTAACTCCAGTTCGTTTTATAGCGGTGGGGGATACGGGTACGGGGGATGTTAATCAGCAAGCAGTGGCTGATGTGATATTGGCCCAATGCCAGTTGGAAGGATGTGATTTTGTCCTCCTACTTGGTGATAATTTTTATGACAGTGGAGTTACTAGTGTAGATGACCCTCTTTGGCAGACGGCTTTTGAAATTCCTTATGCTGATTTTAGCATTCCGTTCTATCCTGTCTTAGGCAATCACGATATGCTTGGAAATGCTCAAGCGGAAATTGATTATTCCAGCAATAGCTCCAAATGGGTGATGAGTGATCGATATTATGTTGTTTCTGAGCCTGTAACGAATCCCCTCATTGATTTTTTTGCACTCGATTCCAATAATTTTGATTCTACACAAGCTTCTTGGTTGGAACAGGCTCTCGCCCAGTCTACCAGCACCTGGAAAGTGATTTACGATCACCACCCTCTTTATAGTAATGGGCCCCATGGTGATGATCATGCAGGTCTGTCTGCTACCCTGGTTCCTTTAATCTGCGGCAAAATTAATTTTATTTTGTCAGGACATGATCATGATAAAGAACACCTTATCGGTACAACGGATCATTGTAGCTTTAATCAGATTGTTTTAGGAACGGGAGGCCGAGAACTGTACACGCCAACTCCCGATGAGAGAACCTTATTTGCAGCCTCTACCTTTGGATTTGGCTGGTTTGAAGTGACAGAAGAGACCGTGAATTTTAAATTTATCGACAATATGGGTGTTGTAGAATACGAATCTTCCATCACTCCCTGAGGGAGCCCACTCCCTGAGGGAGCCCGCACCCACAAGAAAAATGTTTTCCAAAGTATTTATTCTTCAACGGCTCCTGTTTTTTTGCATCCATTTTAATAGGAATTTCTATTGGTAGAACAAGGATTTTTTCTTTGACAGTTCAAGGGGGTATGGGTATTTCCTGTTCCCTCATGCAAGATCTTAAGGAAATTTGTCTTCCGATACGTGAAGAAGTAGCTCAACTGGAATCGGTTTTACTCCAAAATCTCCAGTCCTCCATTCCGTTCGTTCAAAATGTGGTGGAATATGTCATTCAAAATGGCGGGAAAAGGCTGCGTCCTATTCTCACTATTCTTTGCGCTAAACTTTCGGGTTATAAAGGCCAAGCCGCTGTTGGCTTAGGGGCTGCCATCGAATTTATGCATACAGCCACTCTCCTTCACGATGATGTTATTGACAATGCTTCTCTACGTCGTGGCCGGGCTTCTACCAATGCCAAATGGGGTAATCACGTTAGTGTGCTGGTAGGTGATTTCTTCTATTGCCGAGCTATGGATATTTTGGTGAAACATGGTGACTTGAAGGTGCTTCAGGTTATTACGGATGCGATCCAAACCACCACTGAAGGCGAAATTTTTGAAATCACCAAAAGTAACGACTTGGATACTACCGAAAATGATTATCTGCAGATTATCACTGGAAAAACGGCTGTCTTGATGGCGGCTGCTTGCCAAATTGGTGCGGTTTTAGGGCATTTACCTGAAGAACTGGAACATGGACTGCGCCGCTTTGGCTTGAATTTGGGTATTGCCTTTCAGCTGATGGACGATGTGTTGGACTATACGGCTTCAGAAGAGGAATTTGGCAAGGTCAATGGTACCGACCTTAAAGAAGGTAAGTTGACTCTTCCCCTAATTCAGGTTCTCAAAAAATGCAGTGATGAGGAAGCAAAAATCATTAAACATACTCTGATTGCTGATGAATTAGATGATGCTCGTTTTCGCCAGGTGTTTGAGTTGGTTGTTAAATACGATGGGATTCGTGAAACTCTTTCGATGGCCAAAGGTTATGTTCAAAAAGCGCGTGCTTGCCTTGCGGCTTTTAAACCCTCTCTAGAAAAAGAAACACTTCTTTCAGTAGCGGACTATGTTTTGTTCCGCAAAACTTAAATCGTCCGAAAATCGAACCCTTTTTCTATTCCTGATTTCTTATTTGTTTCTTTTCTTTTTTCTCTAAGGAGAAAATCTTTTTTAAATTCAAGCCTCTATTATTTTCAACATACTTTTTTCTTTTTTGGCACTCTCTTTGCGTTGGGGTTTGTCCTATTCGGTTGCGATAGGCGCAGCCCTTAACCATCACTGAGGAGAAGTTATGAAAAAGATAATGTCTGTTGTTTTTGTTTTTACTTTTTGTGTTTTATCTATGATGCCCGCATTTGCCAAAAATGGCAGTGTGTTGCAGGGAACCATTAATGTAAATACTGCCACGGTGGATCAATTAATGTTACTGCCGGGCGTGGGTGAGGTTAAAGCCCAGATGATATTAGATGCCAGAGCTAAAAAGCCTTTTGCCGGTAAAGAAGACCTGCTGGCTGTTAAAGGTATTGGTGAAAAAATGTTGGAAAAATGGGATGCCTATATCACCTACAATGGGGAAACAACGCTCAAAGAAGTCCCAGCCCCAGACGCTGGAGCCACCAGCCCAAAAGCAGTAGATTCAAAAACACATTAAAAACATGGCCGGGGCGGCTTTATGTCGCCCCGGTTTTTATTGTTTTCCTTTATCGATTATGATATCGTTTTACGATATTTTAATCGATGGAGGACTTATGGAAATGACAACAATTTCACCAAAATACCAGGTCGTTATTCCTCGGCGAATCCGTGAAAGCATGAAGCTCAAGCCTGGTCAGAAGATGTATGTCGTTCAATATCAAAACCGTATCGAGTTTGTTTTTTATAAAGATATAAAAAGCATGCGTGGTTTTTTGAAAGGATTGCAAACCGATATTGTTAGAGAGCCCGACAGGTTATGAATATCGTCGATTCCAGTGGCTGGTTGGAATATTTTGGCAATGGGCCCAATGTGTCTTTTTTTGCACCAATTATTGAGCAGACATCAAAATTGATTATTCCGGTTATTTCTATTTATGAAGTGTTTAAAAAAGTATTGATGCAATACAATGAAGACAAAGCATTGGAAGCAGTCACTCTCATGCAACAAGGGGTGGTGTGTGACTTGAATGTTGCTTTATCCATCCGTGCCGCTAAGTTGAGTCAAGAACTGAAAATTCCCATGGCGGATAGCCTCATTTTAGCTGTCGCTCATTCTTATCAGGCGGTTCTCTGGACACAAGATGTGGATTTTAAGAATATTACGGGGGTGAAATACATCAGAAAGAAAAATTAGCCTTGAAAAGACCATTTGATTTCTCTCCTTATCTTTGATGAAAATGGTCTCATGCAAAATAAATCTTACGTGAAAGAAAAAGCACTCCCTTTTCTAGCCCGTTTGATGATTGGGTTTCAGGCTCTTGTTATTGTCGTCGTTGTTATTTTTTATCATCGACAGCACAACCCTAAAGTTTTGAGTGTATTTCACGATCTTTTAATTGGGGCCATCACTTGGATTTACTTGTCTTTATTTTATTTATGGAATCGCAAACGGCCTGCAAGGCATGAAGGCAGTGTTTATTTGTCTTTGTTTGCTAAAACCATTCTTGTTTTAGGACCTGCTTTCTTTCTTATTATAGGGGCCATTATTTATCCTGAACGTCAACACGAAGCCCAGCGTTATGTTCAAGCTCCTGTATGCTCTGAAGAGGCTTTAGATTCAGAGCCCTGCCGATTGATGACTCAGGCCGAGTGGGTCAGTACTCAATGTCGGCATCGTTACTTTGATTCTCATCCGGAAAATGATGTGTGTCAGGTGGAGTTGCGTGTGGCAGGACAATCTAAATTTTTATCTTTATTGCGTCCCGATACCCAACCTTTTAAGCCCAATACTTCTTTTCTTATCGAGATGTTTGAAGGCAGACCAACAGCTGTTCAATTGGAAAACAGATTGGTTCCTAATGTCAGCTCACCGGATCGTACTTTACAAACATTAAAAATGAGTGTGTTAGTGTGGATTGGCCTGATGGCATTGTCCGCTCTTTATCTTTGGAAATACCGAAAAAGGAAGCTATGAAACAAGAACTGGAATTAATTTCCCGCAATCCCCTGGTTGAAGCCAAATGGTTAAATACCTTGTCCCTTCTGGAGTATGTGGGTTCACGAAAAATCAGTAAAACTGTCTGTCAGACTCATCCGACCCTGGCCATTCTTGAACATTTTGCGGATGAAACCCGCCATGCCTTTGCTTTTAAAAAATTGAGTGTTCAGTTGGGAAACTCAGAAAATCATTATTTGTGTCAGGAGGCAGGGTTAAATTATTTTCAAAAACTAGATCATACCATTTCAAACTGGGTGTCTTCCTTATGTGGTGCTTCTGATACTTACGCCAATTATCTTTTTGTCACCTACATGATTGAGCGTCGTGCCATGAAGCTTTATCCTCTCTATAAAACTGTCACCCAAAACTCCGCCGTGCGCGATGAATTACAAAAAATTGTTTTGGAAGAAACCAATCATATGCACGATATTGAAACCAAAGCCAAAAGCCTCCTTAAGCAACATGCCAAAGGTGATTTTGAAGAATGTCAAGTTGTGGAAAATAGATTGTTTGATGAATTTTTTTCGGCTATTCGGAAAGAACTGATGTAATTATTTTAAGGCTTCAGCCAGCTCTCCGCGTTCGTACATTTCCGTTACAATGTCACAACCGCCGATAAATTCTCCATTGATGAAAATTTGGGGAATAGTGGGCCAATTGGTAAAGTCCTTAATGCCTTGACGAATATCAGGGTCAGTTAACACATCTACAGAGGTGATAGGGGCTCCTACAGCTTTAAGACATTGTACCGACTTGGCCGAGAAACCACATTGGGGGAAATCAGGAGTGCCTTTCATAAAAATCACTACTTTATTCTTTTCGATTAAATCTTTAATTTTTTGTTGAACGTCCATAATTTCTCCTATTTTTTTCAAGGGGCGGAAGTTTTCAAGGCCAGCGCATGAAGCTGATCTTTTAAAATATCTTTTAATAAACCATACACCATTTGATGTTGTTGGAGCAATTTTTTGCCGCGAAATTGTTCTGCCACAATGGTGGCTTCTAGGTGATCACCATCACCAACCAGATCGCGCACAAAGACTTTAGCCCCCGGAAGGCCAGTTTCTAAAATCGATTGGATCGTTTGAATTGCAATCGCCATTGAATAACTTCCCCTAGCCCCTCTTACCCCATCAAGAATGACAAGTTTTTAAGAGGGAGTCTATTAGGTTCCTTCTTGCCAGCCAGCCAAATAGCGTTCTTGTTCCGGAGTGAGCACATCGATCTTGACTCCCATCGCGTGCAATTTGAGTTTAGCAATTTGACTGTCGATTTCCTGAGGAACTACGTACACTTTCTTTTCCAAGTTTTTATGGTTTTTGACCACCCATTCAGCACCTAAAGCTTGGTTGGCAAAACTCATATCCATCACGCTGGAAGGATGCCCTTCGGCGGAAGCCAAGTTAACCAAGCGTCCTTCAGCCAAAACGTTTACGCGGCGATTTCCAGGCAATTTATATTCCGCCACAAATTCACGGATTTCTCGTTTGCCTAAAGCGATTTTTTCCAAACTTTCTAAATCAATTTCTACATTGAAATGTCCGGAATTGGCAACAATGGCACCATCTTTCATCACTTCAAAATGTTCTTTACGAATGACATGCTTGTTACCGGTGACTGTACAGAAAAAATCACCCAAAGGTGCGGCTTCTTGCATGGTCATAACACGGAAACCATCCATACGGGCTTCAAGGGCCTTAAGGGGATCGATTTCAGTCACAATCACATTAGCACCCAAACCATGAGCTTTATTGGCTAACCCACGGCCGCACCAGCCGTAACCAGCGACAACAAAAGTAGTACCGGCAATCAAGCGATTGGTAGCGCGAATCATTCCATCTAAAGTGGATTGACCTGTGCCATAACGATTGTCGAAGAAATGTTTGGTTTGGGCATCGTTAACAGCCACAACGGGAAACTTGAGCACTTTGTCATTGGCCATGCTTTTGAGACGAATAACACCGGTGGTGGTTTCTTCTGTGCCGGCCCAAACTTGCGGAATCAACTCAGTCCGTTTGGTGTGAAGGGTAGAAACCAAATCGGCTCCATCGTCCATAGTGATGTTGGGGGCAAAATCCAAAACTTGATTGATGTGTTTATAATAGGTATCGCCATCTTCACCACAAATTGCAAAAACAGGAATGCCAAAATCGTGGACTAATGAGGCGGCTACATCATCCTGTGTCGATAAGGGATTGGATGCACATAAGGATACTTCCGCACCACCTTCTTTTAGAGTGATCATTAATGAAGCTGTTTCTGTAGTGACATGCAAGCACGCGCCAACTTTAATTCCTTTTAAAGGTTTTTCTTTAGCAAAACGTTCTTTGATTAAGTTGAGAACAGGCATATTTTGATTGGCCCATTCAATCCGGAGTTTTCCTTTGGTGGCTAAAGCTTTATCTTTGATGTCACATTGAGTCATAGGTTTCAATTGATGTACGGGTATCTTGATGTCTGTAGCAAACAATCCGTGATCCCATCATCAGTTTTATTTGACAAGATTTTTCAACTTATCTGCGGCGTCTGTTCTTTCCCATGAGAATTCATTTCTTCCGAAATGACCGTAACTGGCGGTTTTTTTATAGACAGGTTTTAAAAGATCTAATTGTTTGATGATAGCCGCCGGTTTGAAGCTAAAAACTTCACGTACACCCATTTCGATTTTATCCGTGGATACTTTTTCTGTTCCAAAAGTATTGACCATCAAAGAAACAGGTTCCGGATAGCCAATGGCATATGCTACTTGAATTTCACAACGTGAAGCAAGGCCGGCTGCGACAATATTTTTGGCAACATAACGTGCCATGTAGCATGCGCTACGATCTACTTTACTAGGGTCTTTTCCTGAAAAAGCTCCCCCGCCGTGATGGCCCAT
>CAZQCI010000043.1:13301-15983 GCA_964592255.1 uncultured Nitrospiraceae bacterium
GTAAGTATCTACAATGATTTTACGCCCCGTAAGACCGCAATCTCCTTGAGGGCCCCCCACGACGAAACGACCAGTGGGGTTGACAAAATAACGAGTTTTATCATTGAGTAACTCAGCAGGAATGACCTTTTTAATGACGGAAGCAATAACGGCATCTGAAAGAGTTTTGTGGGATACTTCCGGCGTGTGTTGCGTGGAAATAACGACAGTATCTACTCGTACTGGTTTGCCGTTTTGATATTCGATGGTGACTTGTGATTTTCCATCCGGTCTTAAAAAATCTAATTCGTTTGATTTACGCACGTCGGCCAAACGCTTGGTCAAGCGATGGGCCAAAGCAATAGGCATTGGCATCAGCTCAGGGGTTTCATCACAGGCATAACCAAACATAAGCCCTTGGTCCCCGGCCCCTTGTTCCTTAAACAAACCTTCACCTTCAGTGACTCCTTGGGAAATGTCGGGAGATTGCTTATCTAAAGTTACCATCACCGCACAGGTGGTGGCATCAAAGCCCATAGCTGAATCGGTATATCCAATGTCTTTAATGGTTTCTCGGACTATATGAGGTACATCCAAAATGGCTTTAGTCGTGATTTCTCCAGCAACAACGGCCACTCCTGTTGTGACTAAAGTTTCGCATGCGACCCGTGATTTGGGATCTTGAGCTAGGCAGGCGTCTAAAACGGCATCCGAAATGTTGTCAGCCACTTTATCTGGGTGACCTTCGGTAACGGACTCGGACGAAAAAAGGTAGTTGGAAGTGGCCATAAGTTTTTTAACTCCTTGTTTTTTAAAGGTCTTAAGCGTTTTTGAACGAGTGACTTTAACTTTTTTGGGTTTTCTTGTCAAATGGTATCTCCCTTCGGTAGTGGCTCAATTTGAAGTTTTTTATGTGTTTATCAGATGTTCCCCCGGTATGTTTTTAGCCGGGGTCCACTTTATTCCTTTTTAAAATACTGGGGAAACAAATGGTGCATGGTGTTTTGAAGTAAGTGTTTGTTTTCTCTGGCTGAATTTTGGGATAAAAGACGGTTTGCCAGTTTTTCTGCCTCATGCACTGAGCAGTTTCGGATAATTTTTTTGATTTTAGGAATAGAAGCCGGGTTCATGCTGAGTTTACGAAAGCCAAGTCCAATAAGTAGCAGAAGGTAAATGGGATCCCCAGCCATTTCTCCACATAAGGTGACTTCTCTCTTCGTGTTTTGAGCTTTTTCAACAATGTGCTTAAGAGTGCGTAACACCGCCGGATGAAGGGGGCTGTAGAGGGGAGAGACTAATTCATTATTGCGGTCCACGGCTAATAAGTATTGAATGAGGTCATTGGTGCCTATCGAAAAGAAATCGGCTTCTCGCGCTAGTAAATCCATTTCCATCACGGCTGATGGAGTTTCAATCATTACTCCCAGAGGAATGGAATGCCGCAGGCCTTTTGTTTCTTGCATGACTTGCAGTACCATTTTTTTAATTTGACGAAATTCTTCCGCTGTAGTGATCATAGGAAAACAAATTTTTAAATTCCCCCCAGACGCCGCCGTAAACAAAGCCTGTAACTGGGTTATAAACATTTCTTTTTCACGAGTAGAATAACGAATGGCTCTTAAACCCAAAGCAGGATTACTTTCTTCCCCGTAACTTTTGTAATGTCCTAACTTTTCAGCTCCCAGATCCAACGTTCGGATCATCACAGAGCCTGGGGCCATTTTCCGTAGTACTTTTCGGTAAGCCGCCTCTTGTTCTTTAAAGCTTGGTGGATTTTTGCGTTCTAAAAAAAGAAACTCCGTACGATAAAGACCAATGCATTGCGTGCCATAGCTTCGGATGAGGTCCGCTTCGTCTACAAATTCCATGTTGGCGGCTACGTCTATTTTTTCGCCGTCGGTGGTAACAGTGGGAAGCCTGGCTTCTCGCTTCATTTGGGATTCAGCATTTTTTTGGATGAGTCTGAGTTGAGTGTATTTTTTAATTTGAGTGGCTGAAGGTTGCAGCCATATTTCTCCGGAATTACCATCCATCAAAATTGGTTCCCGCCCTTTGACTTGCTGAATTAGAAGAGGGGTGCCGATGATGGCCGGAATATGAAGAGAACGGGCCAGAATTGCTGTGTGAGAAGTTAATCCGCCTGTTTCTAAGATGATGCCGCGAATCTTAAAACGACTTAAATGCAGTGTTTCCGCCGGTGATAGATCATTAGCAATAATGATAGAACCGGGAGGTACTTTTTCAAAAAGTTCGTTATGTTCTCCCATGAGCGAACGCAACAGAGCTTTTTCGATAAAAGCAAAATCGTATTGTCGATCGCGAAAATAGAAATGTTCAATGCGTGAAAAGGTTTTGAGGATTTCATCGCATGTTTGGTGTAACGCCCATTCGGCATTGACGTGATATTTTTCAATAGCGTTGATTGTGGTCCGGACCAGCAATTCGTCTTTGAGGAAGAGAATATGTGAGTCGAGCATCCCGATTTCTTCCTGCCCTTGAATTTTACATAGTTTGGATTGAACACGCTCTAGTTGGATTTTAAGGTTTTCTAAGGCATGTTCAAAGCGGCGTACTTCTGATCGCACTTCGCCTTGATGAATCCAAAATTTTGGATAGTCTACCTCGCTGCCTCCCAGACAAGCTGCTTTACCAAAGGCAATGCCGGGAGAAGCGGGTGTTCCCCTAAAAGTATTGTGTTTTGAG
>CAZQCI010000044.1:0-15901 GCA_964592255.1 uncultured Nitrospiraceae bacterium
AAGATTAAAAAGATTTCAAACAGAGACACTACTTTTTTTTAATGGGCTAAACCAAATAACTTCATGATAAAAGCCCAAACAACTGATCGGTTGTGCACTAACCACAAGCTGAGTTGTGGAAAATAAGTGACCAAAACAAGCCCAATAGTAAACAACCCCAAGAATGGAAGACAAACCTTATACAACTCAACAATAGAGCGTTTGAAACGGAAAGCCGACATGAACAAATTAAGCCCTGCAGGCGGTGTTAAATAACCAATCTCTAAATTAGTAAGGAAAATAACTCCCAAATGGATAGGATCAATCCCGTACTTTAAAGCCACAGGCAAGATCAGTGGAATCACCACAATCGCCGAAAACATATCCATCATACATCCCGCAATCAGTAAAAACACATTCAACAAAATTAAAAACATGAACTTACTGGAGACATATGTGCTGATAAGAGTAAAAAGTTTAGCAGGCACTTCAGCTAAAATGAGATAGTCGGTCATTCCCAAAACAGTTCCAAAGATAATGAGAATACCACCTACCAACAACATCGACTCGCGAATAATGCGAGGAACATCGGTAAATAATTTTAAATCTTTATAAATAAAAACTTCTACAAACAAAACGTAGGTTGCCGTAACGGCTGCGGCTTCGGTGGCTGTAATAAACCCTCCGTAGATACCAATAAGAACCAAAAAAGGCAAAGGCACTTCCCAAATGGCTTCACGAAGGGATTTAATAATATTAGAGGCCCGAAATGGAACGCGATGCACTTTATTTTTCACACCAAAACGGATGGAATAGAGAGAGAAAATAAGCACCAATAATATGCCTGGTATAATTCCCGCAATAAAAAGCTTATCAATATCCACTTGCGCCACCACACCATACAAAATAAGAGGCAGACTAGGTGGAAACAACATCCCTAAACTACCGCAGGAAGTCACAAGCCCCATGGAAAAACTATCGGAATAATTTTCCTTCATTAAAACAGGATAAAGCAACCCCCCTAAAGCAATAATCGTCACACCACTAGCACCCGTAAACGCCGTAAAAAAAGCACAAGTGAGAAGAGTGACTATGGCCAAGCCTCCTGGCAACCAACCCACAAAAGCTTGTGCCACGTTTACCAAGCGTTTCGGCGTTCCGCTTTCCGCCATGATATACCCTGCGAAAGTAAAAAGAGGGATGGTAATCAGCATGGGGGTTTCTGCAATACGCTGAAACTGAATCATCATAGCAGCGGTAGGAATACCGGCTTGATGAAAGTAATAGAGTCCAATTGCCCCAAAAATAACAAATAAAGGGGCCCCTAAAATTGCAAACAAAGCAAGAACGATATTAGGAGTCATGTGAGTTTAATTTTTACGGAGATATCAAGTTCGGCAGGAACATGATCTAAATCTCCTTTATGGCCGCCCAACTTGAAAAGAAGTTCGGCAAAACGGATAAAATAACGAAAAGTAATCATCCCAAAACCAAAAGGCATGATCACTAACAAATACCAAGCCGGCAAAGAATCGGCAAACAAGGTTTTGCCTCCTTCTTGCTCGGAAATCATAAACACATAGGCGGCATGAGTTAAAAAAGCCCCTACAACAATACAAGAAAACGCTACAAACAAATCTACCAAAGGAATAATTTTTTTCGGAAACACTTTGTTAAAGGCATCAATGCGTAAATGTCGATCGTCTTTAGTCGCGAGGCTAGCCCCCATAAAACCAATCCACAAAACCATATAACGGACCAAAACATCCGACCAACTAAGCCCAGAATTGAAAAAATCCCTCAAAATAACCTGAATGAAGGACAAAAACAGCATTGTCATTAACGTCACGGTTAATAAGTATTTTTCTAGGGTGGCGATGAGACGATCAATCGCCATGAGCCATCTGATGGAAGTTGCCATGATAGAAACCCGAATGGTTCGACAGGCTCACCATGCCCTTACGAAAGGACATCCTGAGCCTGTCGAAGGATCATTCTCAAGGGACAGTTTAGGGTATAGTCGCTAAAATTTTATTCACGCGATCCAACAATTCTTGCGGGAAAAATTTTCCGACCAATTTGGATTGAATTTCCTGAGCCATGCCCTTTAATTCGGCCATCGCTTCAGGGGTTGGGGTAATCACTTGTACCCCTGCCGATTGAAGAACAGCAAGAGAAGTGGTGTTATCCGTACGCGATTGAGAAACAATTTTCTTCGTTTCAGCTTCTGCTACTTGCTTAACAACAGCTTGTTGGGCTGGCGTCATCTTATCAAAAGAAGCTTTGGAAATAACCAAACCGCCGGAAGCATTCACCATGTCGATCTTGGTCATATACTTAGCTTTGGTATGCCATTGAAAACCGATGGCTGCAAGTGGAGGACCGTAACAAACATCGATCAAACCCGTTTGAAGGGATGTTAAAACGTCAGCAATAGCCAAAGGCACGCCCACCAGTTTCATCACATCAAAAAAGGTTTGGGCAAAACTATCTCCGGTCCAAATCCAAACTTTAGCACCTTCTAGGTCTTTTTTGGATCCGATAGCTTTAGTACTAAAAAGTTGTACCAACCCGGCTTCCGCCCAACCCAGGAGCACAAAGTTTTTAGCCAAAAATTTATCCTGAAATTCCTTTTCCATTTGAGAATAAACAGCGTCAATTTGGTTGGAATTTTTAAAGAGGAAGGGAATTTCCAAAATCCGAATTTCCGGTACAATATCGCTCAAGCCACGACCGGTTAACGCACCACCGTCTAACTGACCAATACGGACTTTTTTAACCACATCCACTTCGTCCCCCATTTGGCCACCACCAAAAATCTGCACATCCACACAACCGTTGGTTCCGGCTTTAATATTTTGCTTTAAAGACATCAGACCTTTGTAAAGGCTGGTACCTTCAGGGGCCAAGGTTGCCATTTTCAATACCGTTGTCGGTGTAGGACAAGCTCCCGCTGCAGGGGCCGGAGCTGGCGCTTGAGCCATGGCCGAAGCCGAAAAAGCAATCATCGAAATGAAAGATAAAACTTTAAACTTCATAATATTCTCCTTAAGGTACTTGAATTGATGTGAAAAGTTTCCCCGTGAATTTCAACGCTTCACGCTTCACCCTTCACGCTGTTTTTAAAACATTGTGGACTCATGATCCAACAACCATCGGGCCCGCATATGAGCCAACTCATTTGCTAAACGCTGCTCTTGCAAAACATCCGTACTTGCTGCCAAAACTTCATTCAGCAAACTTTCAAACAAAGCTTTGTCCTGATTTTGTACCGCATAGTACTGAGCATACATCACTAACCCCATCAACATTTTACGCTTATAGGCGGCTATTCCCTTTTCAAAATGTTCTTTCGATTTTTCCGGGTTACCACCAAACATCGCCGGCCTGGACCCAAAAGAAACTCCAAAAAACAAATTAGGTCCGCCATAGAAATAATTTTCGTCCAACTCATAAGCCCGCGACATCATCGCTTCTACTTTAGGAAATTCAACTATCGCCATGGGGGAATCTTTATTCAAATTAATCCAACTCCCCCAATTAAACGCCGTCCAAAAAAGCGCCGGCAGATAGCTACGCCCCATACCCTGAAGAGCTTGCTTAAAACTATCGAGGTCACGGTTGACATATTTTTCAAACGTAGCATTGCGATTTAAAATCTGTAGACCGTAATTTTTTCCCTTTTCATAAAAAGCTTTGGCGCGGTCGGTATTAAGTTGGGCCAAGGAATCGTCAACCCCTTTATACTTCATGATATTCCATTCCAAAAAAGCGAATGCGTAATTGGCATAAGAACGCGACAAAAGAAGTAAATAAGTTTTATTGTGAGGATTATCGTACTGGAAGGCTTCCAGCATCTTAATCATAGTTAAGCCGGCCTGTTCACCAATAGCAGGATCGCTCTCCATTTCAAAAGAAGGAGCCCCACCCGCAAAAATCTGGGCCGTAATACCGGACGCAATATTTTTAGGAGTACAATTAACTTGAAAAATTAAAAGGAGCGCCAAGACGGCTGCTCCCCGTGTGCAAAAAATAGAAAAACGCGTCATGTTTTATCCCTCGTAAGCAGTCTTGGATGTAACATGATTCAAAAAATCGATGCAACGATAATTTTGTCCAAAAGCTAAATGATTTTGACGCAGTTAGTCAGAAACAGTCAGTGTAAAACTTCAGAAAGAAAACTAAGAGACTTAAATTTTTTACCCGAAATAGATTCAATAAAATTTTCAAACAGACCCCTCATCTGATTCACTTCATAATCATTCCAATCACCCGAACCGTTCAACTTCTTCAATGTCATTTCACTCAAATCGCCACGGGGCTCACAACCGGAGCACACAATTCCCCCTCTTCTTTCGTCAAAGGCATAACGGTAGTCGGGGTTCAAACCTTCACGACACACCAAACATGCCGACAACTCAGGCTGAAAACCAAACAAGTCGAGTAATTTATATTCCATGAGCGGAATCCATTGTGGAGCCAGTTGAGTTTTATCCTTAATTTCAAGAAGAAAAGAAAGAAGAAGGTCATACAACCCGGGTAAGGATTGATCTTCCTTCAAAAATACCAAAATCATTTCGGCAAAAAAACAAGAGGCAGCAAATTTAGCAAGATCATGGCGCAATCCTTCCATCCCAACAATTAAACTGATGGATTGCAACCGTGGAAGCCCCTGCGAGCGTGTTTGTGATACTGGATCACAAACCAATTCAAGTTGATTAAAAATATCGAGGGCTCCACCAAAACGTTTTTGGGAATTTCGGGCCGATTTGGCAAAACAAGAAAATAGTTTTCCTTCGCTGGTGAGAAAATTCAGCACCAAATCCGCTTCGCCATAAGGAACTTTTCGGAGAAGGATAGCTTGCATGAAATCCGTCATCCCCGCGAAAGCGGGGATCCAGAATTGAGTCCAAGAAAAACTGGATCCCCGCTTTCGCGGGGATGACGACCCAATCAAAATGAACTCAGATTTCTAAAAATCTCGTAACGAGCTTTAATATCATCCTGGCTAAGCGAACGCAGACGATCACAACTAAAAGCCTCCACATTGTAGGAAGCCATAACACTGCCAAAAATAACCGCCTGCTTCATGGAATTAAAATCAGTTTTTCCGGTTTTGGAAAGATACCCCATAAAACCTCCAGCAAAACTGTCACCGGCTCCTGTGGGATCTTTAATATCTTCCAAAGGCAAACCAGGGGCTGAAAAAATTTGGTCTTCATGAAAAAGCAAAGCGCCGTATTCACCTTGCTTGATTACAATAATTTTTGGCCCCATCTTGCGAACAGCCTTGGCGGCCTTTAGAAGATTGGATTCCCCAGAAAGAAGACGCGCCTCCCCTTCATTGATGGTAATCAGGTCGATTTTTTTGAGTGTTTTTAAAAGATCATCCCGCTTTCCTTGGATCCAAAAATTCATGGTATCGCACGCGATGAGTTTTGGGCGTTTGACTTCCTCGATCACTTTAAGCTGCAAAACTGGATCGATATTGGCCAAAAAAAGAAAATCAGGGTTAACACAACTAGCAGGCACTTGAGGGGAGAACACTTCCAAAACATTCAGCTCCGTTTTCAAAGTCTGCGCATTATTCAAATCAAAATCATAATGCCCGGTCCAACGGAAAGTTTTACCAGGTATTTTTTGAAGACCATCAACATTAATTTTTTTAGAAGCCAAAAAATCAATGTGTTTTTGAGGAAAGTCCTCACCCACCACTGCAACAAGGGCCACATCAGTAAAATAAGAGGCAGAAACTGAAAAGTGAGTTGCTGATCCGCCAAGTCCTTCTTCGATTTTCCCAAAAGGAGTGGACACTGTATCAAGTGCCACGGAACCGGTAACAAGAAGCTTCATATTTTTCCTTATATAAATACCCTTCCCTCGTCTCCTCCCCTTAATCATAAGGGGAGGTTGGGTGGGGTTACTCAATTTTTATAACTCTGCCTACCCTCTCTTACTTTAAGAGGGGGATATGTGAGAATTATTTGATCCTTATCTAAAAATACTTCCCTGCAATCAATTTCAATTTTGTTTTAACGGATGCTGGGATTTTTTTTCTGTCGGTCATGATGGCATTCTTTAACGAATGCTTACAAGAACAGTCCGCCTCAGGATCAGCCAAGGTCACAGCCTGTGCTACAATTTTTTGGGCCATTTCCACGTTTTGTGTCAACACTGCGATAATTTGGTCGATGGTTACCGCATCATGTCCTTCGTGCCAGCAATCGTAATCGGTTGAAAGGGCAATCGTTCCATAACAGATTTCCGCTTCGCGCGCGAGCTTGGCCTCCGTCAGATTCGTCATTCCAATCACATCGGCGCCAAGGCTACGATACCAATGGGATTCCGCCTTGGTGGAAAATTGAGGTCCTTCCATACAGACATAAGTGCCTTTCTCGTGCACCACGGCTCCGGCTTTGCGTGACGATTCAATAAGCACTTGGCGAACTCCTCCACACAACGGATCGGCAAAACCCACATGGGCTACAATTCCTTTTTCAAAAAAAGTCGATGCCCGCACACCTTTGGTACGGTCGATAAATTGATCAGGGATCACAATATGGCCTGGATTAATTTCTTCTTTAAGCGAACCAACGGCGGAAACTGAAAAAATAACGTTAACGCCTAATTTTTTCATTCCATAAATATTGGCGCGATAATTAACTTCGGATGGATTAAAGCGATGCCCCACCCCATGCCGTGGCAAAAAAACAACAGGGCGGCCTTCAATTTCACCCACCATAAAAGGATCGGAAGGTTTTCCAAAAGGGGTAGAAAGAGCCACTTTCTTTTTCAAAGAAAAGGCCTTCATCGAATAAAGACCAGAACCACCAATAACACCAATAGGAGAAATATTTTTGCTCATTTTTTTGTTCATATAAAAAACCGGACATCCTGAGCCTGTTGAAGGATAAATTAATGATGGCTTAACAATCTCACCATGTCCAAATTATAAAAAACTCTTAAAGGATCACTTCTTTTTTTGCAATGAGTTTTAGAATAAAATATAGTGTATAGAGTAATAATTCCGCATCTGGTGGTTTTGTGAAAATTTCTTCGGCTGCTTGACGAGTCCGCCTTTTTTGGCGGGCGAGGAGTTCCGAAGAAATTGGAACAAAATTACCAGATGCGGAATTATTACAACATCTCGAAATTAAACTATGATACTTCAAAAAATTCCTTCTTCCCTACTTCTTAAAAACCTCCTGGTAAACGGTGGCAATTTTTCGGAGCTTTTTTTTGAACACAGCTCCAAAACAATGATTGTTCATGAAGACAAAAAAATCGACGCCCTTTCTTCAGGCATCGACCAAGGAATAGGATTACGCAGAATCCAAGGGCCCCACACTTCGTATGGCTTCACGAACGACTTAGATCCAAAAGTGTTAACCGAGTTAAGTCACACGATCACAGGCAGCAACACTTACAACACAAAAAAATCCGACATTAATTTTAAAAAAATCAAACCATCGTTTCAGTTAACCATTAAAAAAAATCCAAATGAGGTAACTTTAGCCGACAAAATTAACACCATCAACCAAGCTGCAAACATGGCTTGGGGCATGGACAAAAAAATTGTTCAGGTTCGCATTGCGTATTCCGACTTGGTCCGTCACATTGAAATCGCTAACTCACTGGGTGAAGAAATAAATTTTTCAACCACCCTCTCGGTTCTCTCCATATCTATCACCGCTTCAGAAGGGAATCTTCTTCAGCGGGGATCCCATTCTTTAGGCGGGCACATTGGCTACGAGTTTTTAACACAGGCCGATGTGGAAGAAGCCGTCAAAACGGCAGTGAAACGAGCTCTTCTCAACCTATCGGCAAAACCAGCTTCGGGAGGCATCATGCCTGTGGTCATTAGCGCAGAAGCCGGTGGGACTATTGTCCACGAGGCCATTGGACATGGGTTGGAAGCCGACCTCGCCTGCGATGGCATGTCCGTTTATGAAGGAAAATTGGGTGAAAAAGTGGCCCATGAAAAAATCACCGTCGTAGAAGATCCCACACTACCCGGCAAAAGAGGTTCTTATCTTTTTGATGATGAAGGTATTCCGGCTCAAAGAGTGGAGCTGATTAAAAACGGCGTCTTGCAACATTATATGCATAACCGTCTTACCGCAGAGCAAGCCGGTGTTACACCTAACAGTCATGGACGCCGGGAATCCTACGCCCACCGCCCCGTCGTCCGTATGGCCAACACAATGATTGCCCCAGGAAACGATAATCCGGAAGAAATCATTCAATCCGTTGACCGTGGACTCTTGGTCAAAATGATGGGGGGCGGTGAAGTCAATACCGTGAACGGCGATTTCATGTTTGAAGTAACCGAAGGGTATTTGATTGAAAATGGAAAAATAGGTGAGCCGGTTCGTGGGGCCACACTCACTGGAAACGGACCAGAGATCATTAAAATTATTGATAAGGTTGGAGACGACCTGGGCTTCTCCATTGGTACCTGCGGCAAAGACGGCCAGGACGCCCCCGTATCGGATGCCATGCCCACCGTCCGCATTCCCCAAATTGTTGTGGGCGGGGTAGTGGATTGACTTTTTAAATCTATGTTGATACCATCTACATCATATGTAGAAAGGAAATCTATGGCACTCAATATGGTCACCGATAAAAAGTTCGATAAAGCCTTGGGCTGGCTTTCCAAAAGGGCCAAGAAAACAAAATCCGAGATCGTACGTGATTTAGTGATTAACGAATACAACAGCAAACTGAACGGCTTCCGTTTCGGGGCATTGGCTCATCTGTTTCCCAAGGGTAAAAAACCAACCACAGCCCAAATTTTACGGGACCTTAAAAAGATAGATGAAGAAGCCTATGATCTGGATTGATTCAAGTTTTGCCATTGATTGGCTCCTCAAAAACCCCCGCGCTCAACACTTGGCCGACAAACCCTTTCGGGAACAAACAGCTATTTTACCGCTTCAATTGGCTGAAATTTATATTTATTTCGAAAAAGCAAATCTCCCTACGCAAGAATTGCAAGCCCAGTTGAACAAATTGGAATTGGGCCAATGTACTTTTGAAGAAACAAAACTGGCCTCTTCCCTTTATCTAATGGCCAGAAAAAAGAAAAAAAAAGCCTCACTGGCGGATGCCTTCCTGGCAAGTGTCGTGATGACCCGGCATGATTCTTTTCTTTCTTTCGACAACGATTTTCACTTGTTCGGATTTTACCAACAAAAAGGATTCTGGCTTCCTTAGGATAAAATTCCAATAAAATTAAACTGCCGCCCTTCTTTGTCCCCTTTTCTATAGGAAAAAAGCCGATCATTGTGACAAGACGTGCAACCGCTAATGAGTTCCACATTCTGCGGCAAAACTCCTTGGGATAGAAGAACGGAAGCGCATTGGGTTCTTAGGCCAATGTGGCTGCGGTCCCCTTGGCCGGGAGTGATGTCACACGCCTCTCCAAATCGTGCACGGAAGGCGGCCGCCACTTCAGGCCCCACTTCAAAACATTTTTTGCACAGTGAAATACCGATGGTCACCAGTAGATCGGAAATTTTACTCTGATATTTTTCCTGCATCTCACCCAAAGTGTTTTCAATAATTCCGGCCACCAACCCCCGCCACCCCGCGTGAATGGCGGCCACCACTTTTTTGGAAGGATCATAAACCAACAACGGCACGCAATCGGCTGTGCGAATACCAATGATGAAACCGGGCTGATCGGTGATGAGGGCATCGGCTTCTGTCGTAGGAGTATGATCGGAGGAGACAACCACAACACGATTGGAATGAATTTGCTTTACCGTGACAAATTGTGATTCGTCCACTCCCAACACTCTGGCAATACGGGGGTAATCGGAACCTAAATCACGCGCCGTAAAACCGTGGATTAGTTCAGGGTGGGATGAAAAAATTTTGGATTTGAGAATCATATGATATAAAAAAATTAAGGGGAGAAACTTCTTTTCCCCCTCTTAGAATAAGAGGGGGCTAGGGGGAGTTAGAAAAGCTCTCGTATCTCCCCAAAATCTTCCGGAACCTCCGCCGTAAACTTTATCTTCTTACCCGTCACCGGATGTTTAAAAACAATTTTTCTTGAATGCAACAACGGATGCGTTAGGGCTTCAACTTTTTTCCGTAAACCCGTATCACTCAGGTTCTTAACTTTTTTAGCATGCCCTCCATAGAGCGAGTCCCCCAAAAGACTATGACCCAAATCGGTTAAATGAACTCGGATTTGATGCGTTCTTCCCGTTTCCAAATCGATTTCCAAAAGAGAAACACCCGCATGTGATTTGAGAACACGATAATGAGTAATGGCTTGCTTTCCCTTGTCGCGACTAACGGCAAATTTTTTGCGATGATGCGGGCTACGCGCAATTAATGTTTCTATGGTTCCCTTCTTATCCCGCGGACAACCGTAGACAAAAGCCCAATACGTTTTTTTGATTTGATGATTTTTGAATTGATCGGCAAGATGTTGATGAGCCACATCGTTTTTAGCCACCACCATCACCCCACTGGTTCCTTTGTCAAGACGATGAACAATACCAGGACGCTCCACTCCTCCAATACTTGATAAGCCCCGACAATGCGACAGAAGCGCATGCACCAATGTTTTTTCACGATGCCCTGCGCCTGGATGCACTACCATGTCGGGAGATTTGTTGATGACGATGAGGTCATCGTCTTCGTAGAGAATATCTAAAGGAAGTGGTTCCGGAGTTAATTCAGTTGGCTTGACTTTCGGAGGGCTCACTTCAACACAGTCGGAAGATTTAACAAGATAAGACGCCTTGGCCGGTTTACCATTCACCAACACATGGCCTTCCCGAATCCAGCGTGCTAACTGGGAGCGGCTTACTACAGATTTTTGGAAATTTTGGAGATATTTATCGAGGCGCATTAATTTTTAACTATCGTCACCCCTCACTTGATGCGGGGTCCAGGTAAATGAACATGCTGAGTCTATCGAACCATGGATGCCCCATCAAGCCCCAGTGGGGCAAGTGCGGCATGCCGGTTTAGTCCTTTAATTCCACATTCCAATAAGAAAAATCAATCATCGTCAAAAATGGACGCCATTGATCGTAATAAGTAGGTTTGGAAAGAGTAGCAAAAAAGAAAGTCCAAGGCGGCTTCACGGGTTTACGAATTAATTTCATATGAGCCTGTTCCGGACTTCTTCCACCCTTTTTCAAATTACAAGGAATACAACTACAAACAATATTTTCCCATTCTGTTTTTCCACCAAGAGAAATGGGAACCACATGATCCAAATTAAGTTCCGAACGAGGAAGAGCGCGGGCACAATATTGGCATGTGTTATGGTCCCGAAGATAAACATTAATGCGTGAAAAACGCACCGGACGCCGAGGGATACGATCGTAAACCTGAAGAAGAATAACCCGAGGCACGCGGATAGCCTTATCAACCAAACCAATACGGTCTTCATCCTGGGCAATGGATAGCTCGGACCATGTATCAAAGTCGAACAGCTCGTATTGATCCCCTACCACCTTAGCCACACCACGATACAACATGCACAATGCTTGTTTTAGGCTAGTAATATGCACCGGAACAAAGGTGCGGTTAAGGACTAGAACTTGAGAGGATAGCATAACACTCGTCATCGCAAGGCCCTGGGGCCATGGCGACCCATTTTACATACGCAGTATTTGCAGCGGCTCATTTTTCTCCCACAAGATCACAATAACTTTCAACTCCCATTTTTTTACAGTAACGATCTAGTTTTTTCAAAAGCTCATGGATAAAAAACGGCCCTCGATAAATCAGTCCTGTATAAATTTGAAACAAGGATGCACCAGATGCCATTTTTTCCAATAAATCCTCAAAACTTACAATCCCTCCCACTCCCATAATAATTTTTTCTTTTCCTACAATATCATAAACGCGTTTGATTTGTGCGTTACTTAAAGAGGCCAAAGCTTTTCCACTTAAACCACCACGCCCAATTTTTTCAAGCACGCGGGGAGATGCTTTCAACAGGGGTCGATTGGGCGTGGTATTTGAAACCACAAAACCATCAAAACCTTGTTTAACAGCCAAATCCACAATTTTGGGTAAATCCTCGGCAAGGCCTGGGGATAATTTGATGAATACAGGTTCCTGATAACCACCTTTTCTTCGCTCCACACCGATCTCATCCGCCAATTCGGCAAAAACTTTGGGATCTTCAAATGTTTCGTTATCTTTCGTATTGGGGCAACTCAAATTTAAAACAATATAAGATCCAAGCCCTGCAACTTTTTTGTAAGTGGCCAGATAATCATCAAGACCTTTAAGTTTTTTCTTGTCCTTAGGTGGAGCCACAAAATCAGGGGTTTTGGCAATATTGATTCCACAAGGAATTTGTGTTTTTTTAAATTTTTTCACAAAAGCATCCACGCCCGCATTAGGAAGCCCCATCCGATTGATAAGAGATTGATCTTGAGGAAGACGAAAAATACGAGGTTTTGGATTCCCATCACACGGATAAGCCGTTACGGAACCCAATTCCAAAAAACCAAAACCAAGTGAGGATAGAAAAGGAATCATGTCCCCATTTTTATCAAAACCGGCAGCCAACCCGATGGGATTTTCAAAAGGGAGTTTTTTGAAAGGAACCTGAAGACGCGGCGACTGATACTGCGTAAGCGTTTTCAATAAAAACGACGGCACCACTTTTCCGGACGTTTTAACAAAAGCATGGGCCAGTTCGGGGTTTAAAGAAAATAAAAATGGTTTAAAAAGAGAATAGATCATTGGCTTATCTTATCCCCAGGATGACACAGGGATGAAAATCAATCCGGTGAGGGCATCACACTTTTTTCCATCACAAGGGCCTCTTCCCCATCGGGATAATAATACTTCCTTGCTCCTATAACCTGAAAATCCATTTTTTCATAGAATCTTCTAGCTGCTTGGTTAGAAACACGCACTTCTAACGTGACACGTGAACACTTTTTTCCTTTTTCTAACATCGCCTTGAAAAGATGGGTGGCAACCCCTTGCTTCCTAAAGTCAGGAGCCACAGCTAGGTTAATGAGATGAATTTCCTCTAACACAATCCAAAAATCGATGTAGCCGACAATTTTTTGTTGGTGATGGGCCACAAGAATAGTGGCAGCCGGTTGATTCAGTTCCGATTCGAACAACTCTTTTGTAAAAGGATTAGGAAAAGAAGCTCGCTCGATAAGAAGGAGTGAGTCAAGGTCAGAAAAAGCCGCCGATGAAATTTGCATAGGATCCATTGAGGTTTTATGGTTCGACAAGCTCACCATGTCCATATCATTGGGCACCCTGAGCCGGCCTCAATGACGATTGCCGAAGGGTCATCGATTTTCCAAATACTTCCCCAACCTCTCCAACCCTTCTTCAATTTTTTCCACCGAGGTCGCATAGGAAAAACGCAAATAACCTTCCCCACGCGAACCGAAGTCGATACCAGGAGTCACAGTCACATGAGCGTGATGGAGAATATCAAAAGCCAGCTTAAGTGAATTTTTGGACACATGAGAAGCATTAACAAAAACGTAAAAAGCCCCGGTAGGATTATAATTAATTTTAAAACCCAATTTCTTAAGACCAGTTATCATGACAAGCCGGCGCTTGGCAAACTCCTGACGCATACGCTCCACATCCGCACCTGCTTCACGCAGAGCGACAATGCCAGCATATTGAACAAAAGAATTAGCCGAGATGATAAAATTTTGTTGAACTTTCTGTAGAGAGCGAATGTATTTTTGGGGAGCAATGAGATAGCCTAATCTAAACCCCGTCATCGCATACGCTTTGGAGAAGCCATTGACCACAAAAGCATTGTCAGTAAATTCTAAGATGGAATGCTCTTTTCCTTCATAAACAAGCCCATGATAAATTTCATCGGAGACCACTGGCACTTTCAAGGCCGCTATTTTTTTAAGCGTGTCACGCGACAAAACGGTTCCTGTTGGGTTTGACGGGCTGGTGACAAAAATGGCCGCTGTTTTTTGAGTAATTTTTTTACGAATTTTTTCAACATTCCACTGATAATCTTCTTTTTCAAAAACAGGAACACTCACTACTTTCCCTTCCATAAATTCCACAAAATTCTTGTCACAGGGATAATGAGGATTTGGCAAAATAACTTCAGATCCGGATTTAAGAATAGTGGAAAAAAGAAGAAAAAAAGCGGGACTAGTCCCTTGAGTGACAATCACCTGTTCCGGGCTAATCGTCACTCCATATTTTTCTTGATAATGCTCACAAATCGCCTCACGCAACTCCCACAGTCCTTGTGAGTGAGTATATTTGGTTTTGTTATCACGAATAGCCTGGATGCAGGCTTCCTTCACACAATCAGGTGCCGCAAAATCTGGTTCTCCCAACCCAAAGGAAATAATGGACTTACCTTGCGCCTCCAATTTTTGGGACGCCTCTAACACATCCATCGCAATGAAAGATTTTATTTTTTGAGATTTTTTGGAAATCATAGGGACAAAGGGTCAATCACTTCAAGAAAATCAAAACGATGAAAATCAGAATCACGACTATAAATGCGGCGCAGTCCATGTTCCTTCATCAAAATGGCTGTTCGAGTATCATGAAGAATATTTCCCGCCAATAAAAGTTTCCCTTCTAAAATTTCTTTGGCAACCAGTTGATGGCGCTCTGTTTCAACTAAGAGAGAAAGAGAAGGAGAAGACAGACAAGTTTCCAAAAATTTCCAGGCTTCAATCGTCTTAAACGGTTTTGGAAAAACACGAGGGTGAGTCACAATTCTCATAAATTCGTAAAAAACAGACCATGTAGAATGCCAAGGAGTTGAAGAAGACAAACAATTTTCTAAAAAAGAAAAACATGTTTTGTGCTCCGGACAACTTTTATTGGCAGCGTAGACAAAAATATTGGTATCAACAACAAACATCAGCGTTCTTCCATGACTTGATACAGAGCCTCTCTGTTTGAAATATCAACCAAAGGGACCCCTCCTTCAAAGGAAGGCAGTGATAAAGGGGGATTTATTTTCTTTTGACGATTATTTAACAACAAACGCAAAGCGGAAGAAACAAGCTCAGAAATGGTGGTTTTCTGCCGAGCCGCTTCCGCCTTAAGCGCACGCATCAGAGAATCCTCAATCATTAACGTGGTCTTCATATATGGAAAACCATATCTTATTTATGGATTTATGTCAAGCAAGGCTACTGTGCTCCCAACGGGATTCGAACCCGTGTTTATGCCGTGAGAGGGCACCGTCCTAGGCCTCTAGACGATGGGAACATGCCATCTTATTTATAATAAACAAGAGAGAGTGGCAAACGAAAGGTTTTTGGGGTAGCGGTCGTTTGTAGGAATACTAAAAATTAAAAACCGATTTTCCTGGATAAAAAGCCTTACTTCCTAACTCTTCCTCAATCCGCAAAAGTTGATTGTATTTGCAGACACGGTCCGTTCGACACAGGGAGCCTGTTTTGATTTGTCCAGCCCCAGTTCCTACAGCTAAATCGGCAATGGTCGTATCTTCCGTTTCGCCAGAGCGATGGGAAATAACGGCGGTATAACCTGCTTTTTGGGCCATGGTAATGGATTCTAAGGTTTCGGTCAGGGTTCCGATTTGGTTCACTTTAATGAGGATGGAATTAGCCACCCCTTTTTTAATACCTTCCGACAAGCGGGCTGTATTGGTCACAAATAAATCATCACCAACTAATTGAATTTTTTTCCCCAAACGATCAGTTAATAATTTCCAACCTTGCCAATCATTTTCATACAAACCATCCTCGATGGAAACGATGGGAAAACGCTCGGTTAAATCGGCATAAAAATCAACCATCCCTGCTGAAGTTTTTTTAGAATCTTTTTCATTTTCAAGTAAATAAGACCCATTATCATATAATTCACTTGATGCAGAATCTAAGGCTAAACAAATTTGTTTTCCAGGCTGATAACCCGCCTCTTCAATAGCCTTAAGAATCAC
>CAZQCI010000045.1:0-15528 GCA_964592255.1 uncultured Nitrospiraceae bacterium
GAAAATGACACAGAAGTGACCTATCAGGTTGTTGGGCAGCACGAATCAGACATTGCCACCGGCAAAATTTCCCTCACATCCCCCATTGGACAGGCTGTTATCGGTAAAAAAGTCAGTGATACGATCAAGGTAACTACCCCTAAAGGTGTCCGCGAGTTTGAAGTGACCATTATTGAGTATAAATAGCCCTCAAAATTTAAAATTAAAAAAAAGAGCAACTTTTTTATTGCAAAACCGATATCATCTTTGGTTTTGTCAAAAAACAGTCTTTTTTTCAAAAACTTATTAAAAGGAGGATAGTATGGGAGTAAGTCCTATTTGTAATGCTTCAGGTCAAGAATGTATTACTGAAGGTGATATAAATAAATTTATTGAGGTGACGGTTTCGACACCAGGGCGCGTTAATAGTTCAAATTTTAGCTTGGTTCGAAATATATATGGTAAATATCTTTTCTTAACCCCTGCAGGCAGAGCAGAGTTTAACTCTAAAATGGAGGATGCTTTAAAGACCGCAGGTTTACAGAGTTACCTAGATGCTGCAAAGGAAAGAGAGGAAGTGGTTGGTCATGGTTTTCCTGGATATATTGAAATTATCTTGTTTGGTTGGGATGGTAAAGACATCATTCCTTCCCAAGTTGATATTTGGCAAAGACTGCAACTGGCCTGGATACAGACTGCTCATGCGCAACCACTGTATGCTCCTTAAGTCTAATCAAGATCTACTTTGGCATTGACTACGTTTTCAAGTTGCCGTTGTAGTTCTTTCCGTGCGTTTGAAAAAATAGATGACTCGGCAAAAGACTGGGCTCGTTCTATCTGAGTTTGATTGCCGCTTCCTTCCTTATAAGAATAGCTAATCTTATCGGAACTTAAGGCTTGGTAGGGAATGGCACATAAAATTTTTCCCGAGGACAGATCAAAGAGAAACGCTTCAAGTCGTACGCCTCCTGGAACAAAGCTTGTGGTGCTAACGACTTGGGGTTTTTTATACTCCACAACGCGGTTAACCAATAAATACTTATAATTTAAATCGTATTTTAAATCAGATTCAAAATCGGGTGGCGCAGTTTTTTTAAGCTCTTTCGTACTGAAGGTGTTTTCGGTTCCTGTACGTTGTATTCCACGTACTAAGTCGCCACTGAGTAATAGGTTAAAACCTTCAATGCGCCATGTGTCGACATCAGGCTTTGTCAATTGGGCCTGCATGATGATTTCCATATTTGTTTCGGAAGCATTTTTTCAACGAATAGGGGTTACAGAAAGTGGTCCGTTACACCCGGCTTCGGTAATGCTGCCAGCAGGTGGAAGACTTTTGTCAAATTGCACCCATTTAGCGCGCATTTGCTGAAAAGCGTCTTTATACTTATCGATAATTTCTTGTCTGGTTGGACCGCTAGGGCCACAAGAAGTGAGAATTACAGTAAAAATTAGGATGAAAGAGAAAGGCTTTTTGATCATTTGGGCTCCTTAAAAGGGGTAAACAGTGTTTTTATTTGAAATAATGAAAGAAACTCCATTTATCAAGAAATAAAATGATGAGCCTTTTGGAGTGTAAAAAGGTGAGTGATTGAATATGTCGCAAAAATAAATGTTTTTTTTGACAAAGAGCCAAATAATTTTTATTAATAAATTAAATAATTTAATAAAAATAATGAATCTGCATTCAATAAATTGACACTTTTTTTAAAAAAAGACACAACTTTTTATAAAGTTTGACGATAATAGCAATGAAGCTCGAAAGAGCTGACTGACCCCCTTTCAAGGCCTTCCTCTCCGCCACAAGCGGAGTTGGGAGGCTTTTTTTTTACCTTTCCAATGAAAAAAGTTGTTCTCATTAATCCCCCCATGCTATAGCATATAAGGTTGATATTAGTCCCTTATTTTTCAAGTACTTAGCTTTTTATGTTTAAAAGATTTATTTTGTTTCTTGCTCTCATAGGACTGGGTGTTTTTCAAGCTCATGCCTCTGAAGTAACTATTGATTCTACTGTTAACTCAACGCGCAGTAAGCATAGTGGGGCTTCGTCTACTGTTGTGTTTGTTTCCGACCAAGTAGGCTATGCTTTTTATGTCGATTCTTCTGGAGAATGTGTTTACCGAAAAACGGCTGACGCGGGTAGCAGCTGGGGCAGTGTTGTTGTTTTTGATTCACAAACCGATTGTTTGGGAGTGGCTGTTTGGTACGATCAATGGACTCCCGGAAATAATACCGGTACTCAAATACATATTCTAACCTGGGATAGTGGGGATAGTGATCTTTGGTATACTCAACTAGATACTTCCACCGATACTGTAACAACCCCTGTGGCTACTTCAAGCTCTCCTGGCCCATCAAAAGGAGGTTCATTTGCCGTTGGTTCTAATTATGGAACAATTACGGAAGGGACTGATGGTGTTGTTTATGTCGGTATGCATAATACCGGGGATTCTTATGTTCTGAAATGCTCCTCTTCTTGTTCTAGTGCCGCTAATTGGTCGGAAGCGGGAACAAAACCTTTTTCAAAAAACAATGATGGTCTTTTGCTGATGCCATTGGCTTCCGGTAATTTAATAGCAATGCGCTGGCATGTATCTACGGAAACGATTCAATCCAAAGTGTATACCGCCTCTTCAAATACGTGGAGCGCGTCCTGGACTGATATTGATACAACTGCAGAAGATAATACTAGTTATGATGTATCCTTCGGGGCCACTGTTGATAAAACCACTAATAAAATTTACTTGGTGTATGTCGACTACGATACCAGCGGATCTGTAGGAGGAGGGGACGATGACATCAAAACTGCTGTTTATGATGGAAGTAGTTGGACGGCTAAGACCGATGTTTTAACTAACACATCTGATGGTGTTACAGGAGCTAAAATTGGTTTTGATGAAATTTCCGGTACGTTCTATGTTGTTTACACAGCTCGTACCACAGCCTCAAAGGCTAGCACCGGTCGGGCCTATTACAGAACATCCACAGATGGAATGACGACATGGAGCGCGGCTTCTTCCGCTTTAAATACGACCAGTGGTGACTTGCGAGGTGCCCGCTTAAACTTGATGTCGGGTGAGAGGCTTCATGCCACCTGGAATAACCCTGATGGGTTGTATAGTGCCGGCTTGACCGATCCAATTCCACCTACGGTTACTCTTGATTCTACCTCCTCCAGCGGAGACGAATCATCAGCTGCGCAACTGGCTCTATCATTGTCTTCTGCCGTGAGCCAAAATGTGACAGTTCATTACACTATTACTGCAGGAACAGCGACCAGTGGGGATTATACTTCTAGCAGTGGCACTGCCACTGTTGCTGCTGGCTCCACAACGGGGACACTTTCTGTTCCTATTGATGATGATTCTATTGATGAGAATGATGAAACATTCCAAGTCACTATTTCCAGCCCGGCTTATGCCACCCTAGGAACCAATACGGTTCATACATACACCATTACTGATAATGACGGTCCTCCCACATTGGCCGTGAGCGATGTGACTGTGGATGAAGGGGCCGGGACCGCTACAGTGAGCGTGACAATGACTGGAAGCAGTAGTCTAGGCGATACAACCGTAAATTATACCACAATAGATGGGACCTCTTTTTCCGGGTCTGATTATACATCAACCAGTGGTAGTCTCACCTGGACTACGGGAGAAACAGGAGCCAAGACATTTACAATTACTCTTCTTGATGATGCTTTTGATGAAAGTGAGGAAACCATTGGTGTCACACTTTCTGGTGTGAGCAATGGAAGTATTACTGACGATACAGGGATTGTCACCATCACCGATAACGATTCTGCCCCGACATTATCCGTTGGGGATGTCACGGTTGACGAAAGTGCTGGGACTGCTACCGTCAGTGTAAGTATTTCCGGTTTAAGTAGTGCCACTGTTAGCGTATCTTATGCTGCCACTGATGGCTCTGCCACAGCTAGCAGTGATTATACTGCCTCCAGTGGAAACCTGACATGGGCCAGCGGGGATACTGCGGATAAAACGTTTACTATTCCTATTCTTGATGATTCCTTGGATGAAACCAATGAGACAGTTGTAGTTTCTCTTTCTGGAGCCTCCAACGCTACCCTGCTTGACGACACAGGACTTGTGACACTCACCGACAACGATGCCACGCCAACATTAACCATCAATGATGTCAGCGTAGACGAAGCGACGGGCTCGGCGACTCTCACTGTGAGTCTGACGGGATTGAGTGGCTCCACTGTAAGCGTTGCCTATTTTACTACCGATGGTAGCGCCGTTAATGGAAGTGATTATGTGTCTACTGTTGGAACCTTGACCTGGAGCTCTGGTGATACAGGGGATAAAACATTTACCGTAACGGTTTTGGATGATTCAGAAGATGAAGAGGAAGAGTCTTTTAATGTTCATCTTTCTAGTGCCTCAAATGCCACGCTTATCGATGCGACAGGAGCAGTGACACTCACCGATAATGATTCTGCTGGTATTACCGTAGAACCCTCTGGAGGTTCTACCAATGTGACTGAAGGAAGCTCCTCTGTGGATACATTGATTGTTGTCTTAGCCACGGCTCCTTCTTCGCCAGTGACTGTGACCGTAACACCGTCTGATGATGTTTCAATTGATACCACCACCTTAACTTTTGATTCTACTAACTGGAATGTGGTGCAAACTGTTTCGGTATCTGCTGTGGACGATGATCAGGTTGAAGGTGCTCATAGCGCTTCTTTGTCCTTTAACGTTACCAGTAGCGATACTCACTACGATGGATTTACTCTGTCTTCTCTTGCTGTTCAAGTGACCGATAACGACTCTGCCGGGGTGAGTATTATTGAAAGTAGCGGAGCCACTTCTGTTACGGAAGGTGGGGCAGGAGACACGTACACCGTTGTCTTAACGAGTGAACCGAGTGCAGATGTGACCATTGATATGACTCCTGATAGTCAAGTGCTTAGCGATGTGGATTCCTTAGTTTTTACGTCTACGAATTGGAATATCGCTCAAACTGTGACGGTGAGTGCTGTAGATGATGCTCGTATTGAAGGTAATCATTCCGGAGTTTTGTCCCATACAGTTTCCAGTGACGATTCCGATTACGATGCGATCAGTGCCAACTCCGTTATTGTTTCCATTGTCGATAATGATTTTGCCGGTGTGAGTGTTTCTGAAACAGATTCTTCTACTCAAGTGACCGAAGGAAGCAGTGGGGATAGTTATACTTTAGTGCTCACAAGTGAGCCCCTAGACGATGTAACGGTGCAAATTCAGACCGATGCCCAAACCACTACCGATGTGTCTTCCGTTATTTTTACATCTTCCGATTGGAATGTGCCGCAAACGGTAACTGTAAGCGCTGTAGATGATACCGATGTTGAAGCAACTCATTCTTCTACCATTACTCATACAGTGACAAGTACGGATACGGATTATGAGGGTTTATCTGTTGCTCATGTGACTGTGACCGTTATTGATAACGATATCCCATCTCTATCCATTGATAACGTGTCTGTAGATGAATCTACAGGAACTGCAACCATTACAGTGACCATGACCGGAATCAGTGACTCTACCGTCACTGTTGATTATGCCACTGTTGATGGAACGGCTCATGCCAGCAGCGATTATACGGCCGTGAATGGTACACTCACCTGGGCTCCGGGTGAGTCGGGTGAGCACACTTTTGAAGTTCCCTTAACGGATGATACTTTAGATGAAACCGATGAAAATTTTTCCATCACTTTATCCAATGAAAGCGGTGCGGCTCTTCTTAATAACTCAGCACTTGTGACGTTAGTGGATGACGATTCGACCCCAACTCTTTCTTTTGCCGCTACCTCCTCCAGTGGAGATGAAGCCAGCAGTCCTGTAAACATAGTCATTAACTTATCGGCTGCCTCTGGAGAAGAGGTGACAGTAGATTATGCTGTCACCGGAGGAAGTGCCTCTGCCTCTGATTATTCTCTCTCTTCAGGAACCATCACGATTCCTGCCGGGGATACCGCGGCTACACTTAGTTTAGATATTGTCGATGATGCTTTGGCGGAATCATCCGAAACGGTGGAGATTTCTTTAAGTAATCCTACCCAGGCTAGTTTAGGTACGGATCTTATTTATACTTATACTATTGCCGATAATGATTCTTTCCCGTCGCTCAGTATTAGCGATGTGTCTGTTAATGAGTCAGCAGGGAATGCCACGGTGACAGTGTCGATGTCTGGAAGTAGTGGTTCTCTTGTGAGTGTGGACTATGCAACAGCCGATGGTACCGCCTCGGCAGGCTCCGATTACACCTCGACGAACGGAAGTCTTGTTTGGAATTCTGGTGAAACAGGGGATAAAACATTTGTTGTCTCCCTGCTTGATGATTCTATTTCCGAAACGGATGAGACCATTGTTATTTCTCTTTCAAATATTTCTAATGCGTCTCTCTCCGATGCTTCCAGCGTTATTACAATGATTGATGATGAAACTGCACCCACGGTTTCTTTTTCTTCTACCGACTCTAGCGCTGCTGAATCGGAGTCCAGCTCTACGTTCACAGTCACCTTGTCTGGTGTCTCTAGCCGTGATGTGACAGTGAACTACGATGCCTCTGGAACCGCTTCATCAAGTAGTGATTATACTCTATCCTCTTCTTCCATTACCATACCGGCCGGTTTCACCAGTGCTTCTTTCTCTTTAACCATAGATAATGATGGTGTGGATGAATCCGATGAAACAGTTGTATTTACATTGTCATCCGCCGTTGGAGCTACTCTAGGAAGTGTTACGTCCGTTACTTACACTATTCTTGATGACGATACCGCTGGTATTACCATTCTGCCTTCTGGTGGATCGACCCATGTTACTGAAGGGGATACTACGTCAGATACTTATACCGTTGTTTTAAACAGTGAACCTCTCGATGATGTCACTGTTCAAATCGATGATGGAACCCAATTGCTGGCTGACCAAATTAGTCTGACATTTACTCCTGAAAATTGGAATGTCGTCCAGACTATAAGTGTTTTGGCTGTCGATGATGATGTCGCTGAAGGAACTCAATCAGTTTCTATTACAAATACAGTCACAAGCTCTGATCCTCTGTACGATGGAATAGGGGCCGACTCTATTGACGTGGATATTACCGATAATGATACGGCCGCTGTGAGTGTTACAGAAACGGCCGGCTCTACTCAAGTGACTGAGGGGGGTAGCGCCGATTCTTATTCTTTTGTTCTTACCAGTGCTCCCACAGCCGCTGTTAACATTGATTTGACCACTGATGCCCAGTTAAGTTTAGACATTACAACTCTCACTTTCGATTCTACTAATTGGAATGTGCCCCAAACCGTGACAGTCTCCGCTGTTGATGATGATGTTGCTGAAGGTAATGATATTTCTTCCATCGGTGTAACGGTGTCTGGTGCCGATTCTGTTTATGATAATTTTGCAGTTGCTTTAGGGGACGTACAAATTACGGATAATGACACGGCCGGTGTTTCTGTAACCGAAACCGGCGGAACCACCGAAGTGACAGAAGGGAGTACAAGCGATACTTATTCTGTTGTGCTAACCAGCCAACCCCTTGCCGATGTTACTATTGCCATCAATGAAGACGCGCAAGCGAATGTCGATGTTCATAGCCTCACTTTCACTTCCATTAACTGGAATGTGCCCCAAACAGTGACAGTTTCTGCTATTGATGATGAAGTTGTTGAAGGAAACCATGCGGGGACTCTGACGATGTCTATCGCCACTACAGATACCAACTATGATGGCTTAACCATTAACAGCCTGACAGTTTCCCTTATCGATAACGATACGGCCGGTGTAAGCCTTGTTCAAAGTGGTGGGTCTACTGAAGTAACGGAAGGTGGTGGCACCGATTCTTATACACTCGTTCTCACCAGTCAGCCGACTTCTACAGTTACGGTTTCGTTTAGTATTCCTTCTGAACTACAATTGAATGTATCTTCCGTAGTGTTTGACTCTAGTAATTGGAATGTGCCCCAAACAGTGACGGTGACTGCTGTAGATGATACTACGGTTCAAGGTGATCGATCCGCTACTATCACCCATTCTGTTTCCAGCACGGACCTTGATTACAATGCCTTAGGCGTTTCCGATGTGCTTGTTAGTGTTATTGATAATGATACCTCCGATCCAGGAAGTGGTGGTAGCACCGGTGGCGGTACCACCGGTGGCGGTACCACGGGTGGCGGTACCACCGGTGGTAGCACAGGCGGCGGTACAGGAGGTACAACGGATCCGGGTACTAATGTCCCCGTTGTGGCAAATGCCGGTGTGGACCAAACAGTGATTGCGGGTTCTCGTGTTGCCTTGGATGGATCGTCTTCTGAAGGCAGTCATTTGGTTTATCAATGGGAAATTGTCTCCGGCGATGGCACTCTCAGTGATGAAAACACCGCAACACCGACGCTTGTGGTTTCCAATACTGCCAGTGATGATATTCAGATTCTTCTCACTGTTGTTGATGATGCAGATCAAGAAGCTAGTGACACCTTAGTCCTCCACGTGGTTGCCTCTACCATTACTTCTACAGAATTAAGTGAGGGGGTTGTGGCTGTTTATAATACTTTAACTATTCGCGAGGCTGTTGCTGATCAAACCGTTACCCTTTCTTTCAAAGATGTCAGTATTCAATTGCCGCCAGGTCAAACCAATTATGTGTTAGCCGTCACAACTGAAAACCGTTTGGCAATTGGTTTGCCACAAATGAATAATGGAAGAGGAGCCGTGTACGTGTCGCATGGTAACCTTAATACTTTAAGCGGTAGTTATGTACTTTCCGGCAACGAAGCCTCTTTCTCAGTCAGTGACGCTCATGTAGGTTCTGATATCTCGGCTATTTTTGCCGACGCCAATGTTTCCAACTCTTCCTTTGATCTATTTGAAGGGTTAGAGGAGGGGGATGGGTTTGGCAGTTATATCGACTCTGGAGATTTGGAAGGTGATGGCGAAGAAGAAATTGTGGTTGTGGCTCCTCATGCTTCTACTGATGGTGTTGCCTATGTTCTGGGAGAAACCCTGCAAGCTGTTTTAACTGGTAGTTCTTCTTCTCCTTTACATTCTGTTTATCTCTCCGATTTATTAAGCGCTTCCCATAATGATGATTTTATATTTGTACCTGATAATCGGGCTTTTAATCTTAACTTAAAGCCCCAACCGCTTTTAACGACTTCCGAAAAGACAGCGTCCGTTTTTATGCTTTTAGGAGATCAAGGAAATGCCGGTTCTCAAGATTTCTCCTCTGCGGATATGAGTGTTTCTCTTGCTGGAGGCTCTTCTTACCATTCTATGGCTACAGGTGATGCCAATGGAGATGGACAAGAAGATGTTGTGGTGGTGGAAGATGATGGAAGCCTGTCGCTCTATTTTGGTCCGTTTGCTTCAGGAGCCGATTTGTCGAGTCAAACTCCTGATGTGGTTGTCTCTTCCGATCAAGCTACGTCTTCTTTTGGTTTGCAAATCTCTATCGGGGATGTGTCTGGAGATGGAATGGGTGATTTGGTGATTGGGGATGCAGGCTATGGAAGCTTTGGTGTGCTTTATGTGATCTTTGGTAGTGCTCAGTGGGATAATGCTATCGATTTGGATAACAATGCCCATGTGCTGACAATTACCGGAGACAACACGGGAGATGGTATCGGTAGTGATTTTGAACTCACCGATAACGATCAAGATGGCGTGGATGAAATTTATGCTGTTACACAATCTGGCCGTGTGCATCGCTTTAATTTACAGCAAGCCACAACGAGCCAGGCTACAGGTGGCAGTGGTTCTAGTGGGGGCTGCTCGTTGCAGCTTCATAGCCCTGTTGTTGAAAAGGTTTCTGGAATCCTTTCCATATTTGTTTTGACTGCTTTATTTTTTGTCTCAAGAAAAAGAGTGTTTAAAAACCTTTTGTGACATTGCCTCCCAAAAAAAACACGTTAAGCCAAAAATTTTGGCTTGAATATTCAAGGCCAGGATCCTTGCTCCCTCAAGTCCTTTTGGTCGTAGTGCTGGCTGATTTCATTTTTGCCGAAATTCTTTTTATCGCTTTCCATTCAATCCTTTGGGCTTCTTTGTTTCCGGTATTATTTTTGATATGGGTTTTTACGTTGAAGCAAGCCAGTCACAAGAGGATGAAAGACCATTTCGATCTTTTAATGAGTCAACAAGCCGCTGAAGTAACTATTTATCCTGAGCAGTTTTCTCTTCAATCCAAAGTGACTTTCAATCAGGCGTTAAAGTTTTTGGCGGATGAGGCTGTAAAAAGAAAGGCGCAGTTAAATTCGTGGCAAGGATTGGACTATTATATTTTTAAGCCGACTCATTATTAACTTGTGCGATGAGGCCTTCATTGACCCAGGTCATGAGATAACCCGCCATGGTTGAAGCCTCTTTGGCTTTGCTACAGAGTGTTTCAAATGAGTCGTTTTTTTTTATTCCTGCCAATAATTTCTTTTCAAGAGAGTCGATAGGTCGATAGTACGATTGATAGTTTTGTCGCCAAATGAGCAGATCCGTCTTAGTTTTTTTATATTTAATCGATTTTTTTCCTTTGATGACATCTTTCCAAATAATCCCTACAGGCCATTTAAAGGTTTTTATCTGACAGGCTTGTATGAGTTTAAAGCGCAAAGCTGGCCAAGATTCTGCTGGAACGGATTGAAGGTCAACTCTGGTGATAGGAACCTCTTCAATAGCATCAAATACATTTAATAAATCCCATTCTAAAGCAGCTAAATCAGATACATAAGGCCATTTTTTGAAAAAGGGTGTCTTTTTGATGAAGGGAGCGAGCTTGTTGCCAGCATAACGCAAAGAGAAATGAGTGGGGGGATATTTGGCTAAATAAAGAGTGATTAAATTATGCCAATGGTTTTCCCCCATCAGTTGAAACAAAGCTGGAAAATCTTCCTTTAAGCTATCTCGGATGCGATAGAAATACATGTTGGCATAAATATCCAACCGATCTTCAGGCGATAGCCGCGGGCTTCCGGTAACGGGAAGTTTATTGACTCCAAAGTTTTTCATTGCGGCTATCACGCCATCAGGTGCCGTAATGAGTTTCCAAAGAAGTGTCTGTGTTTTGGGGAGAGGGTATTTTATAGAACTGATGGTTCGACAATTTCACTGTGTCCATGATGATAGTGAGAACATGGTGAGATTGTCGAACCATATACATTTTTAAAAATTTTTTTCGCTTCTGAAATTTCTTCCATGAGTTTTGGAAAAGCCGGAATTTTATCGTCTCGTTCCAACAGGGTAGATGTCGGTCCAAAGCGTTGTAGAGCTTTTTGATATAAATCCCAAACTTTTTTCTTCACTTTGTGGTCATGCGTATCCAAAAGATGAGTTTTTTTGTTGGAATGGCCCGCCACATGGAATTGTTTGACGCGATGGGTAGGAATAGCTGCGATATAATCCATCGGATTGTAAGAATGATTTTGAGAACTGACGAAAATATTGTTGATGTCTAGTAGAATGAAGCAATTGGCTTCTTCTGCAATGCGGGCCAGAAATTCCCATTCCGTCATGGGGGAGTCCACAAACTCCATGTAGCTTGAAACATTTTCCAAAAGAATAGGGCGCTCCAAGTAATCCTGCACGTGTTTGACGCGCATAATCACATGGCGCAAAGTTTCTTCGTTGTAAGGCAAAGGGAGTAAATCGTGGACGTTATGTCCTAATACTCCGGTCCAGCACAGGTGGTCAGAAACCCACGGTGGATTGACGCGCTGGATAAGTTTTTTTAATTTTTTAAGATAATCTTGATTGAGTGGATCGGTGGAACCGATTGACAGGGAGACCCCGTGAAGCACGATGGGGTAGCGCTCCCTAATTTGATCGAGAAAAAAAAGGGGACGGCCCCCCTCCAGCATGTAATTCTCGGAAATCGCTTCAAACCAGTCGATTTGAGGTTTTTTTTCGAGAATATACTGATAATGCTGGGTGCGGAGACCGACCCCAAAGCCTAAGAAAGGAAAATCCATTAGCTCTTAACGACAGTGCCTTTCTGATCGGTGCAGGCTTTTTCGCTATCTACTTCAACCCAGCCTTTGCCTTTGCAGCCGTTTTGCCCTTTGCAGGAGTTTGTGGCGCTTTTGCAAGCTCCGGTTCCTTTGCAGCTGTTAGTACCGCTACATTTTACCTTAGCAGTGGTGGTGGGGGCAGGGGCGTCGGTTGCCATGGCGTGGCCTGCGAATACCATACCTGCAACGACGGTTGCTAAAATGGCACCTGTTGTTTTCTTGGTCATAACTGATCTCCTTCATTCTTTAGAAAGTAAGCAGAGTCATTCCACAATGGTATAACTCCCCCTAACTTTTTCGAAAGTTTAGAAGAAATACCTGAAAGTAACCTGGCCTTCAAATTAATTTTTGTTTATGTTAGTCATTGCGAGGAGGGCTCGGCCCGACTCGGCAATCCATGGTTCGACAGGCCACACGGTGGCTTGCCACACGGTGGCTTGCCACACGGTGGCTTACCACGCTGTGGCAAGCTCACAATGCTCTGGATTGCTTCGACCTTTCGGGTTTTGCAATGACGAAGGATAATAGTTGATTTTTCAGGATGGGTTTGGTTTATACAGACCATGCCCGGACAAAAAAAGACGAAATATTTGATCGGTTTTTTGATCATAGCCGGCGTTCTGACTTATCTTTTAAGCACCAGTTTTCAATCATCCCTTCAATACTACGTTACCGTCAGCGAACTCCATCAAGATATGGCCCGTTATAAAGACAAAGTGCTCAAAGTCGCTGGCACCGCAGAGGCTATCTCTAAAGAAGGGGCTACTTATCAGTTTTTAGTTCATGAAGGAGGGGAGATTTTACGAGTCTCCTATAAAGGCTTTGTTCCCGATACTTTTCATGAAGGATCAGAAGTGGTTGTTACCGGTAGTCTCAACTCCGATAGCTCTTTTGAAGCCACTGAAATTTTAGCCAAATGTGCTTCCAAATATGAGGCGAAAATTCAACCATGAGTCCTATTGCCTTTATTGGTAGTCACATCTTGTCGCTTTGCTTCCCTGTTGCTCTCTATAGCGGTTTAATTTATCCCATTGGTTTTGCTCGCGGTGACAATCGTTTAATTCGTTCCGCACAAAAGGCAGCTTTTTTTACTTGTTTTCTTTTAACCTTAGCCGTTGTTTTTCTTATCTCTGCTTTTTTCAAAAATGATTTCAGTATTTTATATGTAAATAATTATTCGAGCCGAGCTCTTCCTTTATTTTTCAAATTTACAGGGCTGTGGGCTGGTTTGGATGGTTCCATTCTTTTTTGGGTTTGGTTGGTGTCTATTTATGCCGTCATTGTTCTTTGGCAAAACCGCAACAAAAATCCTGATTGGGCTCCTGTCATGAACTCTGTCTTGATGGGGATTATTCTTTTCTTCCTGATCATGATTTTGTTTGCCAATAACCCCTTTACACCTAATCCATCCCCCTCCAACGATGGACGAGGTCTTAATCCGTTGCTCCAGAACATTGCCATGGTGATTCATCCTCCGTCTTTATATTTAGGCTATACGGGTTTTGCCGTGCCGTTTGCTTTTGTTATAGCCGCCTTGGTGACACGTCGGCTGGACTATGCCTGGATTGAAACCTCCCGTCGGTGGACTTTAGTGGCTTGGTTTTTTTTAAGCTTAGGTAATATTCTTGGTGCGGCTTGGGCTTATGTCGAATTGGGCTGGGGCGGTTTTTGGGCCTGGGATCCAGTTGAGAATGCTGCCATTATGCCGTGGTTTACGGCTACGGCTTATCTGCATTCCGTGATGATTCAACAAAAAAGAGGTATGCTGGCTGTATGGAATGTGACGTTAATCATCATCACTTTTATTCTTACGATTTTTGGAACCTTTTTGACGCGCAGTGGGGTGGTTCAATCGGTTCATGCTTTTTCGGACTCTAAACTTGGACCTTTCTTTCTCGTATTCTTAGCTCTCGTGGCCTGTGTGGCGCTCTACTTTGTATTGACTCGCCTGCCTCATCTTAAAAGTGTCAATCAATTACAATCGTATTGGTCTAAGGAAAGCGCCTTTGTTCTTAACAACATTGTCCTCCTGGTTTGTAGTGTGGCTATTTTGTGGGGAACTCTTTTTCCTACTTTATCGGAAGCCTTAACGGGACAACGCATTACAGTGGGGCCTCCTTTTTTTAATAAGATCATGGCGCCACTTGCAGTACTCCTGTTGGCACTCATGGGCGTGGGCCCCATGATTGCATGGAAAAAATCATCTTGGAAAAATATTCAGTGGAATCTTTTAGGGCCTTTTTTGGTGGGGGCTGTGGTTTCAGCTGTAGTTTATTTTTTAGGGTTTACCCATTGGTATGTTGTGACCTCCTCGGGTTTGATGATGTTTGTGTTGGGTACCATTGTCATCGAGTTTTATCGTGGTCTGCGTGTAGTGAGGGTGCAGAAAAAACTTCCTTTCACGTTAGCTTTTACCGACTTGATTAAAAATAATAACCGTCGTTACGGTGGTTACTTGATTCATGTGGGGGTGTTGTTTGTTTTTTTAGCCATTGCGGGAACTGTTTTTAAAACGGAAGTTGATTTTTCCCTTAATCCTGGCCAAACCTATACTTATAAAGATTACCGTATTCATTATTTGAATCCCATTGTGGCAGAATCGGAGCATAAAGACGATTTTCTGGCCGTGGTTGATTTATATCAGGGGCAAGAAAAGATCGCCACCCTCAAACCTGCTAAATATTTTTATAAAAAAAGTAACCAACCCACAACAGAAGTTGATATGTATCATGCTCCGTTTAAAGATTTTTATCTTATTATCGGAGGTTTTGACCCCGATTCAGGACAAGCTGATTTCCGGTTAACGCTTAATCCTCTCATCAGTTTTTTATGGCTGGGGGGCTTTGTGATCCTGATCGGGATTATTATTGTGATTCTGCCTCGTGGATTTAAAGTTAAACCCAGTGTGGCCAGTTTGATTCTTTTGTTTCTTTTTTGTGGGACTAATCTTCATGCCGAACCTTTTCAGCATCAAGATACAGATGAGAAGCCTTATGCCAATCAAGCCTTAGATCCAACTGTTGCTCATCAAAAATCAATTGCCGAAAAATTAAACTGCATGTGTGGTGATTGTGTGCGGACTGATTTAAAAGTTTGTACTTGTAGTTACGCCAAGGATGAGCGCGCTAAAATAGCAGCGATGATTAACCAAGGGAAAACGGATCAAGACATTATAGCGGCTTTTGTAGCGCAATATGGTTTAGGAGCTTTGGTGGAACCACCGTATCAAGGCTTTTTTAAAACGGGTTATTGGATGCCTTTTGTATTTTTATTTTTTGCTTTTGGACTTGGAGCTTTTTTAATCCAAAAATGGCGCCGTCGACCCGTGGCGTCTACTCCGGAGTTGCCCACTTCCGATGATTCTTATCGTCGTCAATTGATTAAAGAATTGGAGCGCCTCGATGATTGAATTATTTTTTATTGTCTCGCTTTTTGCCTTTATTGTTTTAGGGATTGCGGCTCCGTTCTTGACTGTTCCTAGTCAGGAGTCTGCAAAGCCCAATTGGAGTGTTCAAGATTTGTATCTGCGTAAAGAAAGTGT
>CAZQCI010000046.1:0-11396 GCA_964592255.1 uncultured Nitrospiraceae bacterium
CTCTTTATTGGCCTCATATTGCTCTTCTAATTTACGGACATAACTATCAATAGAGTCGAGCTCGTTAAAAATTTTGTCTGCTTTAATAGCTTCTAGGAGTTGTAATGATATTTTGAAAATATGCGCCTGTAACTCTTTAGTAAAAGCATTTATTTGTACTATTTTTTTTGCTTTTGGTGCATTTGCATCCACTTGGGGAAGATTATCGGGCGTTGTGGTGGGGGGCTGAATTCCTATTTTTTTAATTAGAGGAGTGACCACTCTTTTGGCTACAGGATCGACAATTCTGTTTTTAATCGGATTAATGACCAATGGCTTAACGGCGTGTTTTACAACTTTGTTAACAGGGCTGCGATCGTAGAGCCATTTACCACCTCCTGCTACTGCCTCACCAACAGGAGACGTACCTACTTTGTGGGCTAGAACTAGGCTTGCGGTATTGATGGCAAAGCCGCTTTTTTGCAAGTGCGATTCTAAGTTTGGATCAACCCCGGGGAGGTTGTTCCAGCTATAACTTAAATTATCCTTATAAGCATCGATTATCCCTTTTTGACCCGTGAGTACATCGTATCCCAACCCTAAACTATGGCTTGTTAATTTTGGCCCGTAGGATACAACGCTCCATCCAAAATGGAGCAGACCAGCGGGGCCATCAGCGCACCAAAGATTTTGCCCCATCTTATTCGCACTTGGTAAGACTGGCCCTAAGAGGGGGCCTAGCACTGGAACTTCTAGTCCTAAAATAGTGGTGGATTCTGGGTCTAGAAAAGTTTCTTGAAAGGCCTGTCCAAACGATTGCTTAGCGGCCTTTGAATCGGAGTCTAAATAGTGTTCGTATAACCAATTTCCTCCTTGGGCAATAGAGGCAGCGCCAGTCGCAAAAGCAATGATGTCCCCTGTGCCACCCACGAGCCCACCGAGGGCGTTAACGGTTTGTATGCCTACACCTTTTAAATAATTTTTTTCAGCATTCCAAGCATGCCCGATTACATCTGCGGGATCTTCCCATACTTTAGCGCCAACATCTGCGATGAAGTCAATGGGGTGTTCGGTAAATGTAAGCTCTGTGATGGCATTTAATTCTTCTTGTACCGTCTCAGAAACAGCATAAAGAGCTTCTGATGAAAAGGTGAGCATTTCTGTTAATGAGTTGCCATACCAGGTTTCTTCCGGTTGGCTGGTGATTTCCAGGGCGGCTAGATACAAATCGTAATATTCTATTCCGTAACCTTCTATAATTGCAGTATCGATATCTTCCGTATCTTTATATTTTTCTGACAACCAGTTGCAAAACTTGATAAGCCCCTCACGATTATTACCAGGTGCTAAACGGTTAAAGGCAATGGTAACACGATTGGTTGTGTGGGAGGCTCCGTCTTTTTTGTACGTATCTGTAAGAACATTCTCTTCGACAATGGCGTTGGGGAAAAATTCTTTTAACTTAGCTGTGTTTGCAGGTCCCGCATTTAAGGTGTGAGTTTCTTTGTGTAATCCTAACTTAATTTCTTTGAGTCGGGTAATGAGGTTGTTACGATCGTTATTACGGGTACTTGTACCTGGCTGTGACCCAAATCGAGCAAGGGCGTTTTCGCTAAATTTTTTAAAATCCTCCGACTCGGTATCGACCACATAAATGGTTTCTGGATCTCCGGAGAATTTATCGCTGGTTAGAGAGGTTTCTTGAAAAGCACCTTTGCCGTCGGTGTTAGGATCTTCCTGCTCCATCTTCTCGGCGTCAGATTGTTTAAGACCAACATATAATAGCATAAAGGGCCCCTCTAAACCTGTAGGTATTATCGGCAAATTTCTTAAAAGGTTGTGTCAAAATTTAGGGGAAATGAAATTTTTAGTGGGAATTCCTAGCCTAACTGGAAAAAGCGGGGGAAATGGGTGAGGGGCTCAGAGCCTGTGGGGGTGACATAAACGACGTCTTCGATGCGAATGCCCCCCCATTTTTTATAATAAAGTCCGGGTTCTACAGTGACAACATGCCCTGGTTTTAGTACGCCGCCAGCAGGGGATACCGAGGGGGGTTCGTGAACATCTAAACCTAAACCATGGCCAGTGGAATGAATGTAACCTTCTAATCTTCCTTTGTTTTTTCCACTTTTCCCTGTTTTAAAGCCATGCTTTAATAAAATGTCCGCCGCTACTTGATGCACTTCTGCACCTGTCACCCCCGCTTTTATTTTAGCCTGGGCTTTAAGGTTGGCTTCCAGTACAGCTGCATACATTTTTTTGGCCTCGGCAGTTGGCTTTCCTTTGACCACAGTGCGAGTCATATCTGCATGGTAATGGCTTTGGCTATGTTGGGGGAAAATATCAAAAATAATAGGGGTATGGGGGATGATGGGGCCGCTCCCTTCATGATGAGGAAGGCTCCCTTGAGCCCCTGAAGCTACAATAGTATGAGAGGCCACACACCCTCGTTCCATTAAGCGAGTATTGATGAATGTTTTAAGAAACTCTGACGTGACTAGTTCTTTTCCGTAAAAAATTTTATTACCTTTTATCTTTGATTTTTCAAGCAATTGAAATGTTTCTTTTAAAGTAAATTCTACTTGTTGTAGGGCATGGCGGATATGCTTTTTTTCCTGAAGACTTTTGACTAAACGTGCCGGAAAAAAGGGGTCGGGCTTCACTGTTAGCTGATATCCCAGTTTTTTAAGAGCTACGTAATATTGAGAAGGAAAAGTAGTGGGGACTTCAATGTGTTTAATTCGATATTTTTTAAAAAGTAAATCAACCACCAAAGCATAAGCCGCCATGCCTGGTTTTGTGCGATGGCGATGCTCCCTCACTTTGGGCATCCATTCACTTAAAGAATGGAAATAATGAACTTGGGCTTGTACTTTGGCCCGGTCGATTTCTAAATCGGATAAAACTAAATGTTTTTTGCCTTTAATTTCAAAATAAATCACCGGATCGGGTACCGAAAAACGACAAGCATAAAACAAATTAGAATCGGATTCCGAATCGGCAATGATGAGGGAGGCAATCATGATATTTTAGTGGTCCAAGGTTTAGCCCCTTTTTCCAAAACCTGATTGAGCGCTTGAATGTTTTTAACCCCGCGGTCGCTCAGCCAGTCTTCCAAGGCTTTTAAACCTTGCTTGGCGTAAATGGGCATTCCGTCTTTCCAAGTGGCGCGCCCACAAAGGACTCCATTATAATCGACTCCTGATTCGGCGGCTAGTTCCAAACTTTCACGGAACTCGTCATCCGAAACACCAGCGGATAAATAAATGAAAGGCTTGTTGGTGACGGCTGCTGTTTCTTGAAACAATTTTTTTGCTTCCTCTTTGGTATAGACGGAATCTCCTTTGCAGGCATTGGCCCCTTTGACAAACTTCATGTTGATGGGGACCTCTACCTTCAAGACGTCCACGAGGTAGCGATCTTTGCTAAATTCTTCCATGCTCTTTTTAACTACTTGAGGCTTGAGCGCCGCAAACTCGGCACCTTTTTCGTCTTCCCCATTAACAGGGTAGCCGACAAATTCTAGAAAATAAGGGATGTCGTGCCAGGCGCATTCCGCACCGATGCGTTCTACCCAGGCGTGTTTAACGTCATTAATTTCCTTTTTTTCGAAAGGGGAATAATACAAAAGAATTTTAACCGCATTGGCCCCGGCTTCCACTAACTTAGATACGGTACAGTTGGGAATTAATAAAGGAATGCGTCCAGGGGTGGTTTGATCATAACCGGTAGATTCGTAAGATAGCAACAGTCCGGCATTGGGGGCCCGTTTTTTAGCCGCTGGCAAACCGTATTCCGGATCGAGCAAAATGGATGTGGCGTAAGGGGTGAGTATCATCGATACGGCCGTTTTAAATTCTTCCATCATGGCCGATGTAATTTCTTTGGGGTCGCAACCTTTAGCCGCCGCCAAGGATTTTTTAAGTGAGCCACGTTGGTCCATCGCCGCAGCTGCAATAATGCCTTTTTGATTTGAAAGTTTTTCCAAATGTTTTCTTTTTCCTGCTGTGAGTGACATGGGTTCTCCTTGAAAAATATTTTAATGGATCATTTTGTATTCAATTTTTTTGTTAAAGGCAAGGCGAGATTCGTTTTGGTAATGGGTTAGTTTGATTTATTGACTCACCTTTTTGACGTAGCCTTGGTGAAGTCAAGGTCGAGCCATGGATCCCCGCTTTCGCGGGGATGACAATTTTGAAGAACTAACCGCGTAACATCAGTTAAATTATTTTTCTCAGGATAAAACTCGGGCGCTTGCTCCCGAGTTTTTCATTTTAACTTATAAATAATCGTACCATCCTTATTTTTAAACAAACGGTAATTGTTTTGTACAAAACTGTAGAGCTCTGGATAAAGAGAAAGGGGATATTTGCCGTAATTGTGAATGTTGGCCGGTGCCGTGTCGACAATGTAGTCGGGTTTTTGTTTTGCAAAATCCTCCCATAGTGCTTTCCAGGCTTCTGGTACTGCATAGCGGGAGGTGTCAAAATTGGTCTGGTTGCTTAAGTCGGAACCGGGGATTTTGCCGGTGAGCAAATCTGTCCATAAAAAACGGGAGGCGGGAGGTCGTTCCGCATGAAAATAAATGGCTGTGGCAAAGCCCCATACAAAAAGTTTTTGGCCAGGCTCGGTGTTGTCCTTCAGCCATTGACCTATTTTTTCTTGTTCAAAAATCTGATCGTCGGGAAATAAAGAGTCCACTTGTCTAAAATCAATTCGTAACCCCCAAAAAAATAAAGCAGGAATAAAAGTGGCTAAAACAAGGGTGATTTTGGCTTTTTCTGAAGACAGGTCGGCAGCTTTGAGGGCGGCCAAGAGACAAACCGAAGGAAGTAGTTGGATGAAGTAATGGCCATAAAAACGGCCGCCAGTTGAAACTGGAATCCAACTTAACATAAACCACAGTATGATGAGTTCATTGAAAGAATTTTTTTTGTCGGCACGGCGTATATATTGTACCGCTAAAACCCAAATGAGAGCCGTGGATCCTATGAAAGCACCGGCACGCAAAAAAAGATTTTTCCAAAAAGGAATCGTTTCGGTTCCTGCTTGGATATAAAGCAAGCTGCCTTTGAGGCTCCAAGTGATAAACTCATGATACACCCCCATCTTCTGTAGTGTGATTAACAAGATGACGACTGGAAGAAAAAACCCCACCAATAATGCAAGAAAGCGAAGGTAAGTATGGGTCCGGTGTTCCCGGTTTAAATATAAGGTAAGTCCTGTTGATAGGCCAAAGAGTACTAGTTGAATGCCAGCCTGATATTTAAGAAGAAACGCGAGTGCTGTAAAAAAGCCCGCCAAAAAATCGTAGCGAAATAATAATTCTTTTTCCCCCTTCAACCAAAGGTAAATTGAAAGAGCTAAAGGTAAAACCATGATCGATGTGATGCTGGTGGCGATGAATTTGGGTAAATAACATGTTGAGAAAAAAACGTAAAATAAGGCAGCGATCATGGCTGCTGGAGTAGAAGCCTCGCTGGGATCTTTTTGTTTGACGATTTTATAAAGCGTGAAGGCTGTTAAAAAGTTGATCAGCAGGCTCATGAGATGCACACCTTGCATGTTGTACTTTCCAAAAAAATGAAAGCAGGCGGCATAAAATAAATAAATTAACGGAGGTTTGGTGTCTAAGCTGTCGTGATAGGGAAGCCCGCCATCCATGAGTACATGGGCAAACCCGGCAAATTGTGATTCGTCCACGTCTAAAAATGTATAATACAAAGAAGGGGAGCGTAAAATGAGGACGCAAAGAGAGAGTAGGATAAAAAACAGAGTTTTATTTTTGGATAAGAAAGAAGAAAAAGTCATGCATTTAAGTTTAGATCCTCCCCTTAATTATAAGGGGAGGAGGGTGGGGTTACTCAATTTTAATTTGAATAGCTTCCCCTCATCCGCCTCATTCACCATAGTAGCCTTTGGCTACGGCGAGGAGGTGTTTAAGTTTAATGTTTCAAAAATAGCGTCATGTAATTTTGGCCGAAATTGTTTTATTTTTTCGTTTCTCCGTGTTGGATGGACCCGATTGGTCAAGAAAATCACCATTAAATTAGTTGTTACATCCCACCAAAATGAGGTGCCACTATAGCCTAAATGTCCCAATGATTCTTGTGAGAAATAAGATCCGGAAGAAGAGGGTGCCGAGGGGGTGTCAAATCCCAATGTGAAAAAACGTTCTGCGAGATTTCTTTTTTTGGGGATGGTGCAAAAAGTTTCAAATATTCTTTTTTCTATCAGTTGGCTTTTCCCTTGCCGGGCCAAATCGAGCTCCATCAGCCAACGATGGATGTCTTGAGTTGTGGAGAAAAGTCCGGCGTGTCCTGCAACACCATTCATAAGCCAGGCATGTTCGTCTTCCACTTCAGCTATCAGAACTTTTTTTCGCCAAGGACAATTTTCTGTGGCTGCGAAAGAGTAAGAGCTAAAGCCAGGCTGGCTCAGTGTAAGAGGGATGAAAAAAGTGTGTTCAAGATCAAGAGGGTTGGCTATTTTTTTTTGGAAGAGTTCATTGAGAGGCTGTGAGTATATTTTTTCCAAAACTTCTCCCAAGAGAATATAGCCTAAATCACTGTAGAGGGCCGGGCTGCTTGGCTTTGCTTTTTTAGCTTCTTCAAGAAGCTGATTTGTGATCCAGCTTTTGAAGTTTGTGTGATCCGTGTGAGTCTCCAAAGAATCTGGTCCGTTTTTTTTCTGGATCCCCGCCTCCGCGGGGATGACGACGTTGTTCCATAGTTCAAAATAATTTTTCCAGGCAGGGAGTCCAGAGGTGTGATTCAACAAGTGTTGTAATGTAATTGTTTTGTTTTTAGCTTCAGAAAAATAATTATTTAGTGGTTCATCAAGGTCCACTTTTTTTTCGCTAACAGCCAGCATGAATAAAGTGGCTGTGCAGAAAGGCTTTGTGAGTGAGGCAATGTCAAAAATAGTTTCGGGTGTCAGTATTTTTTTTGTAGGTTCAGTTTGAGAAAAACCAACCGACTCTGTTAAGATGATATCAGCTCCTTTGGCTATTAATAAAGATGCGCCGGGGAACACGCCGGTTTCTATGCCTTCTTCTAACAATGTTCGGATAGATTGACTCATGGAGTAAGGGCGGGCTCTAGGTATTCAAGGCAGCCTTGGTTTCCATCTAGTTTAACTTGAAGGCCCAAAGGAAGAGTGACTTTAATTTCGCTATGGCCTGCTGGAAAATTATAAAGGATAGGTCCTTGGAAACCTTGCAACACGTCTTCAATGGCTTCGCGAATATGGCTTTTATTTCCTCCGTTGGCAAAATCGCCAAATAAAATTCCTTTTACCTTATTTAGTTTTCCGGCCAGCAATAATTGAGTGAGCATTCTATCGATAGAATAGGGTTTTTCATTCACATCTTCTAAAAATAAAATTTTGTTTTGTGTGTCGATTTCAAAAGGCGTGCCGAGAGAAGCGACGACTAATGAAAGACAACCGCCCGTTAGCTCTCCCTCTGCAATCCCTTTTTTAACGATTTCTGTTTCAGAAAAAGTAAAAGGCCCCAAAGGTTTTAGGGACGTGACGGCTTGATGGAAAAAATTTCTGGTTTTTTCGTTTAAATGGGAAGAAAAATCTTTGGCGACAACGGGGCCGTAAAAAGTGACCCATCCTAGTTTTTGATTTAAATAAATGAGTAGAGAGGTGAGGTCGCTGTAACCCAATACAATTTTGGGAGGCACATCAATCCGGTTTTTGTCTAGCTCTGGAAGAAGTCTCATCAAACCATAGCCGCCGCGTGCAAAAAGCACGGCTTTGATGTTGGGGTTGAGCAAAAACTCCAACAGCTCTTCGCTTCTTCGTTTGTCTGAACCGGCTAAATAGCGTTCGCGATGAAAAATATCGTCCCTGAAAACAATGTTGAAGCCGAGAGATTTAAGGTTTTCGACTCCTTTTAAAAATTCGGCACGATCAAAATGGCTGGCTGAAGCAGCAATGCCGATGGTGTCTCCGGGTTTTAAGAAAGGAGGTTTTTTCATGAAGATTAAATTATTTTTTCATTCCCACTATGGGCATATCAATGGCGTACTTAAAAAAGAGAATGTAAAAGTTTTATCTTCCCGGATCAATGAGAATCTTTTAGAATAGCGTTTATGTCTCTCACCCGGGCCCAATCTTTGGAGCTCTACCGCACTTTGCGGCTCACACGTACTTTGGAAGATTGGATTTTTACCATTTGTCATAATCAAAATCCCAAACAACCCTTAATCATCGGTAAAGGTTATTTAAGCACCGGTCAGGAGGCTGTGTCCGTAGGGGCTGCTTATACTTTAGAAAAACAGGATTGGATGGCACAGTCTCATCGTGACTTTGGAGGCTTATTAGTTCGTGGAATGACGGTGGAAGAGTTGTTGGCGCAATATTTTTCTAAAGCTAAGTCCCCAACTTGGGGGCGCGATGCCAATGTGCATTTTGGAGATACACGACGCCATATTTTAGGTTTTATTTCGCATATGGGAGCCCTTGTGCCGGCCGCTAATGGCATTGCGTTTGCCGCCAAATATCGTGGCGATGATGCGGTGACGTTGGCCTTTTTTGGAGATGGAGCGTCTTCACAAGGTATTGTGCATGAAGCGATGAATTATGCCGCCGTTTTCAAACTGGCCGTTGTGTTTATCTGTAATAACAACCGATGGGCCATTTCGACACCTGTTAAAGAACAGTTTGCCGTTGAAAATATTGCCGACCGTGCGGCGGGTTATGGAATGCCGGGGGCTGTGTGTGATGGTAATGATGTACTTCATGTTTATGAAACAGTTAAAAAAGCAGTAGATCGTGCTCGACAGGGCGAAGGGCCTTCTCTTGTTGAATGTAAAACCATGCGTATGGCAGGGCATGGAACCCACGATATGGCCAAATACGTTCCAGATGATGAGATTAATTTTTGGAAGGCGAAAGATCCCATCAGTTATTTTGAAAAGATTCTTGTCGAAAAAAAATGGGCGGATGACCTGTATTTTAAAAAAATCGCAGAAGAGACTTTGCAAGAAGTAAAGGCCGCAACCGAAAAAGTTAAAAGCTGGGAAAATCCTAATCCGGAAGAGCAGGAGAGAGATGTTTATAGTCCCCCTCTTAAAATAAGAGGGGGTTAGGGGAAGTTATTCAAGTTCAAGTTGAGTAACCCCACCTTGCCTCCCCTTATGATTAAGGGGAGGATAATGATGCGGGAATTTAATTTTATGAGAGAACTTTATTACGCCGACGCTATTCGTGAAGCGCTCCGTCAAGAGATGAAGCGCGATGAGGCTATCACTCTGTTTGGTGAGGATGTGGCGGCTTATGGTGGTGTTTTTGGTGTAACAAAAGATTTGTTTTCAGAGTTTGGTCCTCTGCGTGTGCGCAACACACCGCTTTCCGAAGGAGCTATTATCGGTGAAGCTATTGGTTCTGCAATCTATGGCTTGCGGCCTGTTCCCGAAATTCAATTTGCTGATTTTCTCACTACAGGCATGTCGCCCTTGGTGGATTTGGCGGCTTCCTACTATTATCGTGTTCACACACCTCTTCCTATCACGATCCGTGCGCCCAGCGGGGGCGGATTACGCATTGGAAACTTTCATTCCAAATGTTTGGAAAATTGGTTTGTGCATGTGCCTGGGCTTAAAGTGGTTGTGCCTTCAACACCTTATGACGCTAAAGGTTTATTGATTACATCCATTCGTGATCCTAACCCTGTTTTATTTTTAGAGCAGAAAAAATTGTATCGTGAAATTAAAGGGGAAGTTCCTGAAGAACTTTATGAAATCCCTCTGGGGCAAGCCGCTATTTGTCGTGAAGGTAAAGATATTTCTTTGTTTACCTATGGCAGCCCCGTCTACTTGGCGTTGCAGGCGGCAACTGAATTGGAAAAAAAAGGAGTAAGCCTTGAGGTTGTTGACCTGCGCAGTTTGATGCCTCTGGATAAAAAAACAATTTTAGCATCATTTCAAAAAACGAATCGAGCCATCATTCTCCATGAAGCCCCTAAAATCGGAGGGTTTGGCGGGGAGGTGGCTTCCTTACTTGCTGAAGAAGGTTTTGATTTTATGGCAGCCCCCATTATTCGTTTAGGAGCCAAGCACACGCCCGTGCCGACGAATCCCGCTTTGGAAGATGCTTATTTGCCAAGCTTGAAGGATGTTTTGACAGCAGCAGAAACATTAATGCATTATTAAAGAAAGACTTATCCTATGACACTTCTTCAAATTACCATGCCGCAACCAGGAGAAACCATTACTCAAGGGACTATCGTCCGTTGGCTTGTTAAAGAGGGGGATTACCTCAAAGAAAAAGATCCGTTAGCAGAGTTGGAAACGGAAAAGGCGGTGTTTGAATACGAGTCTCCCTTTGAAGGAAAAATTATAAAACTGTTAGTGGCTCCTCCTGCCACGATTCAGGTCGGTGAGGCCATGGCATCGATTGAGGTGTCGGAAGCTAAAGCGAAAGAATATATTCTTTTAGGGTTAGCTCCACAAGAATTGACCCCTCAAGGGAAGGTCGCTGTGGAAGCTCAAGGTTGTAAAATTCAAGAATTGAAAGAAGAAAAAGAGCAGCAAAAAGAGAATGGCGAAAAATTAGTGCGCCACGCTTTATCTCCCTTGGTGCGTGCGTTAATTCGTGAGCATGGATTGTCGGAAAAAGACTTGGACAGCCTATCTCCTTCAGGGCCAGGCGGGAGAATTACTAAAGAAGATATTAATCGCTATGTGGCTCGTCTCCATCCCGCTGCTGTTGTGGGAGAATCTCGAGGAGAGGGTTCAAAAGATGGGCGACTTGTTCCTTGTTCTCCTGTGCGCTTACGCATTGCGGAAAACATGATGCTCTCCAAGCAAAGTATCCCGCATGCGCATACGGGGACCACTTTTGATCTGACCCAGCTCATTCGTTATCGGGAGAAGGTCAAAGAAGATTTTAAGAAGAAAGAAGGTATTTCTCTTGGTTTAGCTCCTCTTATTTTTCCGGCGCTCAAGCAGGCTATTTTGAAGCATCCGTTGGTGAATGCGAGTTTTAAAGAAAAGGAGAAAGCCATTCTTCTTCACGAAAAAATTAATTTGGGGATGGCTGTGGATACTGATCGCGGATTATATGTTGTGGTGATTCCTCATGCGGGAAAAATGGGTTTTGTGGAATTAGCCCACGCCTTGACAGCCGCTGTGGATAGGGCGAAGCAAAATAAATTAAAACCCGACGATTTAGTGGGGGCCACGTTTACTCTTAATAATTATGGTTTTTACGGAACCCGTTTTGGCGTGCAAATCATTTTGCCGCCCCAATCCACGACATTAGGGATGGGGAGCATCGACAAACGTCCTTGGGTGATGGGTGAAGGTATCCATATTCGTGAGTTATGCGATTTTACTATGGCGTTTGATCATCGAGTTATGGATGGTCGGGATGCTGGATTATTTTTGGGTGATTTGAAAAAAACG
>CAZQCI010000046.1:11406-15380 GCA_964592255.1 uncultured Nitrospiraceae bacterium
AACGTTAGAGAATTTTTCTGAAAAAGATTTGGTATGATTTTTTGATAGTCAGTTGTCATCTCTACAGTAAAAAAAGCGCCAGCGTATTATTGATAAAATGGGCCAGCATCGATAAATAAATATTGTGGTATTTTTCTTTCAATATTCCCAAAAAAATTCCCATCAAAATATATAACGGTAAAAACCATGGGTTTAAGTGGCTGACAGCAAAGAGCAGGGCGCTCAAGCCAATGCCCCATTGCTTGCCCCAGGATTTTACCAAGACGGTTTGTAGAAAACCCCTGAACAGAACTTCTTCACTGATGGCGGGTACTAAACCCATGGTGAAGCACTGGCGTAATTTATCTTTCCAACCATGAGATTCTAAAAGATGCTCATAATAATTTTGAATCCAATCAGGCAAAGGGAAAAAGTAATTTTGAACTGAACCCAGTAAATTGACTAGAGCGGAAACAAAGAGGCTAAGGAAAATTATTTTTATCAAAAGCTTAAAAGAAATGGGACGAGTTAGATTTTTTATTTCCCCCATGAGATAGAGGGTGATGGAGGAAGGAATGAAAAAAAGAATGACTTCATACATCCAAAAAGAATGAGTTTCTTTTGAGGCCCCATAGAGAAGGTAGATGAGTAAAAGAAGTAAGGTGAAGAGTAAGGCGGCAACAGGTGGTGCGTATCTTTTATTTGTCAAATGGTTCATGATGTTGTAACTCAAGCCTTATGCTAGATACTAAATGGATAGAAGACAACAGACCTGCCCTGGAAGAAGGGCTTAAAAGACGGGGTCAGTCCATTGATCTTAACCCCGTTTATTCTTTAAACGATCAGCGGAAAAAACTCCAGGCCGAGTTTGAACGACTTCGCAGCGAACAAAATCTTAAATCTAAAGATATTGCTCAGCTTCAAAAAGCCAAGCAGGATGCTTCTGCCCTGATTCATGAAATGAAGAAGGTGGCGGATCGTATTCGTGAGCTAGGCCCGGAACGTGAAAAAATTGAAGAAGATTTACGTCAGTTTTTATTGACGATTCCTAATATTCCCCATGGTTCTGTTCCTACGGGTGTGAGTGCTGATGATAATCAGGTGATTAAAGAATGGGGTGAGAAGAAAGTATTTTCGTTTAAACCCAAGGAGCATTGGGAGCTTGGGGAAAATTTGGGTATTTTGGATTTTGAGCGTGGCACTAAAATTTCGGGTACCCGTTTCACTCTTTATCGCTCAGCCGGGGCCAAATTGGAAAGGGCTCTTATCAACTTCATGCTCGAGCTTCATGGCCGGAATCATGGTTATGAAGAAGTGTTACCGCCTTTTATGGTGAATGCCGATAGTTTAATCGGTACAGGGCAGCTCCCCAAGTTTGAAGCTGATTTGTTTAAGACGAATACGAATCATTATCTGGTGCCTACTGCGGAAGTTCCGGTAACCAATATTTATCGGGATGAAATTTTAAAAGCGGATCTGCTTCCAGTAAAAATGTGTGCTTATACGCCTTGTTTTAGAAGTGAGGCAGGGTCTTATGGAAAAGATGTGAAAGGGTTAATTCGCCAGCATCAATTTAATAAAGTGGAGTTGGTTAAATTGTCTCATCCCGATACCTCTTATGAAGAATTGGAATTATTAACTCGGGATGCAGAGCTTGTTTTGGAAAAATTAAATTTACCCTATCGTCGCGTTCTTTTGTGCAGTGGGGATATGGGTTTTTCATCGGCTAAAACTTATGATTTAGAGGTGTGGTTGCCGGGCCAAAACGCGTATCGTGAAATATCGTCTTGCTCTAACTTTGAAGATTTTCAAGCTCGGCGCGCCAAAATACGTTTTAAAGATCACGACGGCAAAAATCGTTTTGTTCATACCCTTAATGGCTCTGGTTTAGCGGTAGGAAGAACGGTGGTGGCTATTTTGGAAAATTATCAACAAGCGGATGGGTCGGTGGCCATTCCTGAAATCTTGTCTCCTTATATGGGTGGTCTAAAGGCTATTAAGTAATGCTTTTTTCATAATTTCATAGGGGGCTTTCTTCCCAGTCCATTTTTCAAAAGACAGCATTCCCTGATGCAGTAGCATTCCCCAGCCTTGATGAGTTTTTAGTCCTAATTTTTTGGCTTTTTTCAAAAGAGCCGTGTCTAGAGGGGTGTAGACAATATCGACCACTAGCGCCTGAGGAGGTAATTGTTTGAGTGGAAGTTCCGCCATGGCGCTGTCTTTCATGCCCATACTGCTGGTGTTGATGAGGAGGTCTGCTGTTTTCCAATAGGCATCATCTAAAGGGTCAAGTGGGCTTGCGCGATAGATCGTTTTAGGAAATTTTTTTCCTAATTCCAGGCTTAAATCGAATGCTGTTTTCAGTGTGCGATTGATGAGGATGACTTCTCGGGCGTTTGCTAATCCGAGGGCCATTCCGATGGCGCGCGAGGCTCCACCGGCGCCCAATACCAAGGCGTGTTTATTTTTTACGTTGTAATTGGATTCCTGTTCTAATGACGCCAAGAAGCCTCTTCCATCCGTATTGTGACCGATTCGTTTTTTTCCTCTAAAGATGATTGTGTTGACGGCCCCGATGAGACGGGCTTCTCGTGTGAGGCTGTCCATAAAAGGGATGACGGCTTGCTTGTGGGGAATGGTAACGTTGAGCCCGTGGATTTCTCTCTTTTTGAGCGATGTGAAAAAAGAGTCCAGGTCTTTACTTGTGACATGAAAAGGCATGTAAAGATAAGGAAGTCCTAAATGAGCGAGAGCGGCATTATGCATGATGGGGGAGAGTGAATGCGATATGGGATCCCCGATGACTCCTAAAATTTTAAGTGAAGAAGATTTCATGTTTTAAGTTTTAGTCTGTTTTGCACATCTTTTTTAATTTGCAAGGCCAGTTTGTTAGGTGAGGTGAATTTTTTTTCATCCCTTAAAAATTTAAGAAAATAAATCTGTGCTTTTTTGCCGTACAGATTGCGTTTGCAGTTTAGAAGATGTGTTTCAATCTTTCTGGTTGCTCCGTAGAAGGTTGGGTTGACTCCGATATTGGTTAGGCTTTTGTATGTTGTGCCTGCAATTTCAGTCTGGGTAGCATACACGCCGTGGGGAGGAATGAGTTCGTTCTCCGTCAACAAGTTGATAGTGGGCCAGCCTAAACTTTTTCCTCTTCCTTCGCCCTTTGTGATTCGTCCGGTGATATTAAACGGATGTCCTAACAGCTGATTGGATTCTGTAATTTCACCTGCCATGAGTCTCTTGCGGATTAAGGTGGAGCTCACTAACATTTTAGACTTGAGAACAGGTTTAACGATGACGTCATCGATACCGTTTTTGTAACATAGAATTTCTAGCGTTTCGATATTTCCTTCGCGTTTTTTACCAAAAGTGAAATCGTATCCGACCGTGATGAAGCGGGCATTCAGCCTTTTGATTAAAATATCATAAAAAAAACTTTCTGCTGATTGTTGAGAGAAGGTTTTATCGAATTTTTCAACAATCACAGCAGACACTCCGGTGTTGGATAAAAGCTCCAGTTTTTGCTCCAGTGTGGTGATGAGAAGGGGGGCGATGTGAGGGGCGAGCATTTTTACTGGGTGAGGCATGAAGGTATAGACTACAGACGGAAGCCTTCTTTTTAGGCCCTCTTTCACGAGATTTTTAAGAATAGATTGATGGCCCAGGTGAACACCATCATAGTTGCCTAGTGTAAGGCATGTTCCTTTTTTACAAAAAGATTTAGCTTGTCTGGATGAAGTAAATATTTTCATTTTTTATAAATTATTTTTATTTATATATTTGATTTTATTATATTTTTTATAATTAATTTTAAGGCCCAAATCTTTATTTATAGCGTTAGTTTAAATGGTATTAGTTTTTGATCTTGAACACAAAAGTATGCTTTATTTTGTTTACAACCACAGTATTTAACGCTAAATTAATACTTTATTGACATTAAATTAAAGTAGTCAAAATAATAGATACTAATTGAAATGTAAGAATATGAAAAA
>CAZQCI010000047.1:0-15279 GCA_964592255.1 uncultured Nitrospiraceae bacterium
GGTTACACTATCCAAATAGTTCCCATATAATTCATGGTACTTTTCTTTAGTGAGATAATATTTAGCTTCACTGACATAGTCTCCATCAATAAAAGCTTCGTCTTTTAAAATTCCTTCAAAAGTAAAGCCACCTTTTTCGGTAATACGACGCAAATCGGTGTGAGTTTCTAAAATTTCTGCGTTCATTTTCCGACAACCCAAGCGATGAAATAACAAATCGCAGATGATAATAAACGATTCGATACACCACGTCTTACTTTGATGTTGTTTATCGAGAAGAATACCGGTTTTAGCAACACCGGACCGCCGCTTCACAATCATCATCGTCATCAATCCCACAGGCACTTCAGGATTATTTTTAGCAACAATGGCAAAAACGGTCACCCCACTGGACTGCATTATTTTATCGAATTGCCGGCATTGTTCCAAAGTAAGCGGGTCTTCAAATTCCCTAAAGAAATTTTTATAGTCCATATCATAAAACCACTCATAAACTTTCTCACCAAAAGAAGGTTTAAAAGAAGTCAGCCTTACAAAATTTCCGTCACGAAAAGGGATCATAAAAGACCTTTAAAAATAGATTCTAATCGATGAGCACATTCTTTTAAATGATAATCTGTATTTATTTCTTTTTTTATACTCGTCATCCCAACTTGAGCTAAACCACAGGGAGTAAACAAACTAAAGGGGCTAAGATCTCCATGAACATTAAGAGAGGCTCCATGAGTCGTCACCCCTTTATGAACATGAAGTCCAATAGAAGCGATTTTATTATGACCCACCCACAAACCAGGATTTCGTTCATCACGCACAGCTGCAATTCTTAGTTCGTGCAGCATCAAACGAATCCCCTCTTCCACTTTCCAAACCATTTCAGAAATTTTTAAGCCACGCTTTTCAATATCCACAATAAAATAGATCACCAATTGACCTGGCCCATGATAGGTTAATTTTCCACCTCGGTCGGTTTCGACAAAAGAAATACCTTTTTTAAACAATTCTTCCCGGCTTACCTTAAGATCCTCATGTGAAGGCCGACGTCCCATAGTAATAACGGGAGGATGTTCCAAAAATAAAATGTGATCGGGAATTTCATTTTTTAGACGTTGATCGCGCAGACGAATTTGAAGGTCGTAGGATTCTTGATAATTAAGCAAACCTAAAAATTTAAATTCAATTGGAAATTTTTGTTTCATTCAACACATGTGTTTGATAGTTGAAAAGAGGTTCGACAAACTCACCGTGTCCATTCCAAGCTGAACATGGTGAGCCTGTCGAACCATAAAAAACCATGAACACTCCCAACATTCTTTGCCATATCGAAAACCATATTGCCACCCTAACCTTCAATCGTCCGGAAAACCTGAACGCATTGGATGAATCCATGGGATTAGCCTTCAACAAACTAGTAAAAGATTTGGATAAAAACAGAGATGTTCGTGTGATTGTCATCACCGGAGCAGGACGCGCTTTTTCCAGCGGGGGCAATTTAGAAATGTTGGAAAAAAAATTAGTTAAAACCAAAAGTACCAATGCCAAAGATTTGAAAAATTTCTACAAAATCTTTCTCAAAATACGGGATCTCAAAGTTCCTGTCATTGCGGCCATCAACGGCCCTGCCATCGGCGCCGGCTTTTGCTTATCGCTCGCCTGTGACCTACGCTATGCCTCCAGTACGGCTAAATTGGGCGCCAATTTTGCCAAACTGGGTCTAGCCCCGGGAATGGGCGGAACCTATTTAATCACCCGCCTTGTAGGACCAACGCGGGCTGCCGAAATCATGCTATTGGCCGAAACTCTCACGGCTGAAAAAGCCCAAAAATTTGGTTTATTAAACGATGTTGTAGAACCAGATAATCTCCTTCCTCATGTTATGGAAGTTGCTAAAACCATTGCAGCCAATGCCCCTCTTCCTGTACGCATGATTAAAAAAGGCATTCAAAAAGCCATCCATGCCTCACTGGTTCAAATGTTTGATTACGATGCCAAATCCCAGGCGGAATGTTTTGAGTCGGAAGATATTAAAGAAGGGATTCAAGCGGTGAGAGAAAAAAGAGCTGCCCAATTTTTGGGAAAATAGCTATTGCATCATTTACATCCGTGGCTTCACATTTTCGGCAATCCATTTGACAATATCACGTGTATCGGCACCAGGAGTGAAAATCTCGGCAACTCCTTCTTTTTTAAGGGCCGCCGCTTCATCGGGGGGAATAATACCACCACCAAAAACCACAACATCTTCGGCTTTTTGTTCCTTGAGCAGCTTGATGACAGCAGGAAAAAGAAAATTATGAGCTCCAGACAAAATAGAAAGACCAATGGCATCTACATCTTCTTGCAATGCTGTATTGACAATCATTTCGGGTGTCTGATGCAAACCTGAGTAAATCACTTCATAACCCGCATCACGAAGAGCACGGGCAATAATTTTAGCACCACGATCATGGCCATCAAGGCCTGGTTTACCAACAAGGATTCTAAGTTTTTTTTGCATGCATTTAAATTAAGGCCCCCTCGCTCCCTCTCTTAAAAACTTGCCGCTCTTTATGCGGTAAGAGGGGGATGGGGGGAGTTATTCAATCTAAAAAATTCCGGGGTCGTGATACTCCCCAAATTCGCCTCGAAGCACTACAGCTATTTCACCAATGGTGGAATAGCTGCGGGCACAATCCATAAGATATGGAAACAAGTTATGATCCGTCTTGCACGCAGCCTGAAGCGCCGACAACGAAGATTCCACTTTTTTATTATCCCGCACTAAACGCATTTTATTTAAAGACTCAATCTGACGTTTTTCGATAGCAGGATCAATCTTAAGTAATTCCGGCGTCGGCTCGTCTTCTAAAACAAATTCGTTCACCCCGACAACTATTTTTTCCTTCCGCTCCACTTGCTGTTGGTAGGCATGGGAAGCTTTCGCAATTTCTAATTGAGGATAACCACGTTTAATGGCCTCCACCATTCCACCCATTTTGTCGATATGGTCAATGTAGGCAAACGCTTCTTTTTCCATTTTGTTAGTGAGGGCTTCTACAAAATAAGAGCCAGCAAGAGGATCAATGGTATTAGCTACACCGGTTTCAAAAGCAAGCACCTGTTGGGTACGCAACGCAATACGGACGGCTTTTTCGGTAGGAAGAGCATACGTCTCATCCATGGAGTTGGTGTGAAGTGACTGGCAACCTCCAAGAATGGCTGATAACGCCTGAGTAGTCGTTCGGATAATATTATTTTCAGGTTGTTGTGCGGTCAATGAACACCCAGCGGTTTGCACGTGAAATCGACATTTCATCGACTCCGCTTTCTTGGCTTTAAAACGACTCTTCATGATTTTGGCCCACATTCTACGGGCCGCACGATATTTGGCCACCTCTTCGAAAAAGTCACTGTGGGCATTGAAAAAATAAGAAAGACGTGGCGCAAAGTCATCCACTTTCAAACCACGGTCGACACACGCCTGTACGTAAGCAATACCATCAGCAATCGTAAAAGCTAATTCTTGAACAGCGGTAGAACCTGCCTCCCGGATATGGTAACCGGAAATAGAAACAGGGTTCCATTTAGGTACATGCTTGGAGCAATAATCGATCATATCCACGACGATACGCATCGCGGGATCGGGAGGAATAAGATACGAATTTTGAGCAATATATTCCTTGAGTACATCGTTTTGGATAGTACCGCCAATTTTTTTAAGATTGCAGCCGCGCTTTTCCGCATTAGCTAGGTAAAAAGCAAGAAGAATGGAAGCCGGGCCATTCACCGTCATGGACACGGTGACCTCTTCAAGAGGAATCCCTTCAAAAAGCGTCTCCATGTCGGCAAGTGAATCAATGGCCACACCACATACACCTACTTCTCCACGAGAACGAGGTGAGTCGGAATCGTAACCCATGAGTGTTGGAAAATGAAAAGCCGTTGATAAACCCGTTTGACCGTGCGCCAGCAAATATTTAAAACGCGTGTTCGTATCGGAGGCCGTACCAAAACCGGCAAATTGCCGCATCGTCCACAAGCGTCCACGGTGCATGGTAGGATAAACTCCACGTGTAAAGGGATACTCCCCGGGGTAACCCAAATCTTTACCATAAGAATGGCCTTTGAGATTTTCGGGAGTATATAAGCGATCGATAGGCGCATCGGAGAGTGTCGTAAAACTTTTAAGACGCTCCGGTTTTTCCTTCAGCGTGCGCGCGAGAGTTGTCCTCTCCCAGTGTTTAAGGGGTGAGGATTTGCTAGAAACGCGGGGGTTTTTCAAAGATTTTTTATGAGTAGCCATTTTTATCACTCCCGCGAAGCCTCAGTGAGGCTTCGCGGGGATGACGACTTTCCTTAATCCTTCAAAAGATTTCTCGCAATCACCAGGCGTTGAATTTCGGAAGTGCCTTCGTAAATTTCTGTAATACGGGCGTCACGCAACAACCGCTCCACAGGATATTCCTGACAGTAACCGTAACCTCCGTGAATTTGCACCGCCTTGTTAGTCACAAAGTTAGATGTTTCAGAAGCATACAATTTGGCTTGAGCGGCTTCCAAAGAGCACGGCTTTCCGTTGTCACGCAACCAACCTGCCTTCATCAAAAGCAAACGACTGGCTTCAATCCGGGTGGACATATCGGCCAACATCCATTGAATGGCCTGAAAATTGGAAATAGCCTGATTAAACGCTTCACGTTCTTTGGAATATTTAAGAGCCGCTGCAAAGGCTGCCTGCGAAATCCCTAAGGCCTGAGCCGCAATCCCCATACGACCATAATCAAGCGTCTGCATAGCGATAGTAAAACCCTCACCCACTTTCCCCAACATATTTTCTTTTGGGACCACGCAATTATCCAAAACGATGCTTGAAGTGGCGGAAGCACGGATACCTAGTTTTTTTTCAACCTTACCAACAGAAAAACCGGGAAATGTTTTTTCCACAATAAAAGCAGAAATACCTTTGTGGCGTTTTTCTTTGTCCGTCATGGCAAAAACCACCATGGCATCCGCAAAAGGGCCACTTGTGATAAAATTTTTGGTCCCATTGAGAATATAGTTGTCGCCTTTAAGAACAGCTGTTGTCTGCTGATTGGCAGCATCGGAACCTGTGCCTGGTTCAGATAAGCAATAAGCCCCCAATTTTTGGCCTGTAGCAAAGGGAGTAAGATATTTTTTCTTTTGCTCGTCCGTGGCAAAACGAGAAATCGGCCCGCAATAAAGGGAGTTATTCACCGACATGGTCACGCCTGTGGAGGCACAACCGGCAGAAATTTCGACAAGAGCCAGCAGATAGGTTATCATGTCCAAACCGCTACCACCCCATTCGGTAGGAACCATCATCCCCATTAAACCTAATTCGGCCATTTTAGGAAGATGCCGCGCTACAAATTCTGCCTTAGCATCTAGTTCACCGGCTACCGGGGCAAGTTCGTTTTGGGCAAAATCACGCGCCATCTGCTGCACCATTTTTTGTTCGTCTGTTAATTGAAAATGCATAGAGAATATCCTTTACCTATCTGGTCATTCCCGCTTTGGCGGGAATGACCAGTATGACATTATATAAATTAATTTTACTTACTTTCCCGTAAACTTAGCTTCTCTTTTCTCAAGAAAAGCTTTAACACCTTCTTGTTTATCTTCTGTTGAAAAAGTGATCGGAAATGTCACTGCTTCCAATTGTAAACCAGAGCTTAAAGGAAGGTCCACCCCTTCGTTAACCACCTTTTTAGCCAAAGCCACAGCCACAGGACCTTTCTTTAAAATAGTCCCTAAAGTCTTTTTCACTTCGTCTAATAAAGCAGCCGGTTCACACACTTTATTAACAAGTCCTAAACGCAAAGCCTCTTCAGCGCTGATGATTTGAGCCGTAAAAATCAATTCTTTGGCTTGGTTTCTTCCAATCAAACGGCTTAAGCGTTGGGTACCTCCAAAACCAGGAAAAATACCCAAATTCACTTCCGGCAATCCCAGTTTGGCATTTGTGGAGGCATAAATAAAATCAGCTGAAAGAGCCAATTCCAAACCACCCCCTAAGGCAAAACCATTGACCGCCGCCACAACAGGGACAGAACAAGTTTCGATAGTACGCATACAGTGATGCCCTATTTCACCAAACTTCTCAGCTTGAAGTACCGTCATATTCTGCATGGCCGCAATATCAGCACCGGCCACAAAAGCTTTTTCTCCGGCACCGGTTAGAATAACAGCCGCGACATCAGAATTATTTTTAAAAGATTCAAAGCATTGAGTGAGCTCCTTCAAGACAACGTCATTGAGAGCATTCAATGCCTTAGGGCGATTGATGCTAACAGTGGCTATTTTATTTTCGATGGAGACCAAAATGGTTTCAAAATTAGTATTCATAAAATCCTTTCCCTGTTTTTCTTCCCAAATATCCCGCCTCCACGTATTTGACCAGCAGAGGGCACGGGCTATATTTGGGATTTCCAAATTCCCTCTGCAGGACATACAAATGAGACAACACATGATCCAAACCCAAAGTATCAGCTAAAGCCAAAGCCCCTAAAGTCACTCCTGGGGATACTTCCACTTTCATTGACTGATCAATATCTTCCGCGGAGGCCACACCTTCATAGAGGAGGCAAACCGCCTCGTTAATGACTGATGCTTGCAAACGATTAACCACAAAACCCGGAAAATCATTGGCCACAACAGCATGTTTACCCAGCTTAACAACTAAGGCCCGCACCACTTGAAGGGTAGCGTCACTGGTTTGCACTCCCCGAACCACTTCTACCACCGGATGTGTCAGGACCGGTTTTAAAAAATGCATCCCCACTACTTGCGCTGGCTTTTTACTTAAACGCGCTAGCTTTGTAATGGAAAAATGGTGTGCTGTAAAAGCTAAAATGGCCTGGGGTGACAAGGTATTTTCTAGCTTACGCAATGAATCGTCATTGTCACTAGCTGTATCAATAATAAAAGGGGTTTTGGCCAAGGCCACTGGATCTAAGCCTAATTGGATACGCGCAATTGCGCTATTTCTTTCAGCATCGGATAATTCTTTTTTTTCAACACGTTTTTGAAGAAGACGACGGATAGACTCCACTCCGCGTTCCAAACTTTCTTTGGACACATCCACCAAGAGAACGGAAAAACCACCTAAAGAAGCTGCGGCCGCTACTTCAGCTCCTTCAGAGTTCGCGCCCATAATACCGATGAGTGAAGAAGAATCCATGAAAAAGTACCTGGTCATTCCCGCGAAGGCGGGAATCTAGGCATTCTGAAAAAAACTGGATTCCCGCCTTCGCGGGAATGACAACGTTACAGAAACGCTCGCCTATAGGGAGTTACTCAATCAAACTTTTTCAACAATCAAAGCAACCCCTTCACCACCACCGACGCAGAGAGACGCTAAGCCTCGCTTGGCCTCTGGGCGTTTTTGCATTTCATGCACCAAAGTCACCAAAATACGAGCACCGGAAGCCCCGATAGGATGACCTAATGCCACAGCACCGCCGTTCACATTACATTTGTCAGAAGGAATACCCAGCTTGTTATTATTGTAGAGAGAAACAACAGCAAAGGCTTCGTTCACTTCCCACAAATCGATGTCGGAAGCTTTTAACCCTGCTTTTTTAAGAGCGCTATCCATCGCCACCGCGGGGGCGGTTGTAAACCATTCAGGTTCTTGACTCGATTGAGCTTGAGAAACAATGCGCGCTAAAGGTTTTAAGCCCAATTGTTTGGCTTTATCTTCTGACATCAGCACAAGAGCTGCTGCACCGTCGTTAATGCTGGAAGCATTACCGGCTGTCACACTGCCTTCTTTACCAAAGGCCGCACGCAGAGCTCCTAATTTAGAAACATTTCCTTTGCCAGGCTCCTCATCTTTGGCAAACAAGATAGGATCCCCTTTTTTCTGCGGAATAGGAACAGGAACAATTTCGTCTTTAAACCGGTCGGACTCCACTGCCTTTAAGGCACGCGTGTAAGATTCCGCTGCAAATTTATCTTGGTCTTCACGGGAAATATTGTGGGTAGCCGCACATTTATCAGCCAATGTTCCCATGTGAACAAAATTGTAAGCATCCCACAAACCATCTTTAATCATCGTATCGGTGATTTTCCCATCACCCATACGGTAACCTGTACGGGCTTTTTCTAAAGCGTACGGAGCCAACGACATGTTCTCCATCCCGCCAGCAATAATGACATCCGCATCACCAGAACGAATAATTTGGTCGGCCAACATCACGGCTTTAAGACCGGATCCACACACTTTGCCAATAGTTAAAGCCGGTGTTGTTTTAGGTAACCCCGCGTGTAAAGTAGCTTGACGGGCTGGCGCTTGTCCTTCACAGCTTGTGAGCACATTACCCATAATCACTTCAGTCACTTGTTCGGGTTTAAGACCAGAGGCTTCCAAAGCAGCCTTAATGACAATGGCTCCTAGTTGAGGTGCGGGAATTTCAGCTAATGATCCATTAAAAGATCCAAGGGCAGTACGTTTAGCAGCAACAATAACGGTACGGGACATAATTTCTCTCCTTAAAATGTGGGAATAAAAAACTCGGGAGCAAGCTCCCGAGTTTCATCCTGAGAAATACAATCTAATTTTCGGCTCCAAGGGGCCGAGTTTTTCGAAGGATAAAAGATAAAAACCAGAAAAGTCAGTAACAAATGCCCTGGAGGGTGTCAACCGGGTTCATGGGCTAAGATTCACCACTAACAGAAACGTTTTTAATCAGGAGCGAAGGCGCCCCGTGAGAGGAAAAAAAACGGAGATCATCAGCCACTTCCACCACATCCGCCAACAATTGATGAAGGTTGGAAGTAAGCGCCACCGAACGAAAAGGCTCACACGCAAGTCCGTTACGGATACAAAAACCGGTAACCCCAACGCTCAAATCCCCAGAAATCGGCTCCGCCGTATGCATACCAATAGCCCCGGTGACATAGAGGGCGTCACCTACCTGTTGGAACATTTTTGCCAAAGATAGATGACCTGGTTTTAAATAAAAATTCCCCGCGGATAATCGAGGCAGACTTAACACATTTTCTCTAAACGAATTACCGGTGGAGCTCACGCCTTCTTTTTGGGCCCATGTGCGATCATAGAGCAAACCCACGACTCTGCCTTTATCCACAAGAGGTGTGGTTTGAGAAGCACTTCCTTCATCATCCACCGGTTGAGTACGCACCCCCTTGGGCCATAAGCCATCGTCGATTAATGACACTTTTTCCGAATAAAGTTTTTTTCCTTTTTTGCCCGTCACAAAAGAATTATTTTTTGCCACATTCTCTGCGGTAAAGCTGGGGGATAAAACTTCCAAAATTTCACTCACAACAAAGCGATCCAAAATAAGGGGGCCAGAATAATTAGGAATCCTTCGACCTCCCAATAAAGCCACTGCTTTGCCTGCAGCCTCACGAGCGGTGAGCACCGGGTTAAGGTCGGAGAAAACAGGGGAATAAAAAAAAGAATCCCCTGTTTCAGACATTCCGCCTTCTTCCGCAATAGCGTTGACCATTAAACTAAAACCGGTGCTGGCATAATGAACATCAAGACCGAGAGAATTGATCAGATGAATTTCGTCATACGAATCACCGTAAGTGGCATAGCGCGCATATTTAACGCGTTTATTCCTCAACACTTCCGCTTCCAGTTCCACGGCTAATGCCAAGCGATCTTGAGAAGATAATTTTGAAAAGTGAGAGTCAGCCGGAATCAGGGAGGGTAAAGCCGAAGCGGCAGGAGCCAATAAAGAAGAGTGGAAATCAGGGCCCCACGCAGCCATCGCCACAGCTTGAGAGACAACAATCCTGATCCCTTCAGTCGAAAAATCGGTACCGTAGGCAAAACCCAGCTTACCTCCCACAATCACCCTCAAGCCAAAGCCTACAGAGGCCTCCCCCTCCACAGAAAAAGCTTTTCCATCACGAGCTTCAACAGAGTGGCCGGTACTACGTTTAAAATAAATTTCAAAATCTTTGACTTTGTGACGTGCGAGGGAGTCGCGGATGAGTTTAATGGATTGAATCATAATCACTGTCATCCCCGCCTGCGCGGGGATGACTATTTTAACCCCTGCGCCATTTTGAGTAACTCCCGAGCATGATCCCGGGCTTTGTCCGAAACAGTTTTTCCACCCAACATACGCGCCAATTCAGACTCACGCCCAGTTTGATCTAAACGTTGAACAGATGTTTGAGTCCTCTTGTCAACAACACCTTTGGCAATGATATAATGATGATCGGCATAGGCCGCCACTTGAGGAAGATGGGTCACACAAATCACCTGATTATTTTTGGATAAAGTTTTTAGTTTTAATCCCACCACATCAGCCACAGCCCCACCAATACCGGTATCCACTTCATCAAAAATCATGGTCAGCTTTTCGCCATCGGCGTGCAACACTTGCTTAAGAGCTAAAAGAATACGCGACAACTCTCCCCCGGAAGCAATTTTAGCAATAGCTTTAAATCCTTCACCTTGATTGGGGGCCATTTCAAAACGAACGGTATCCATGCCGGTTTCCATGCAAGATAAGACATCAGGAGATGATGGAGATTCCACAACAATTCGAAAACCTACCTGGGGCATACTGAGCACGACCAATTCTTTCTGAATTTTTTGCTCCAGCATTTTAGCCCGTTTTTTTCTAGCCAGGGATAATGCGTGTGCTTTTTCGAGAAGGGTTTTGACTAACTCATTTAATTCTTTTTCCTTACCTGCCAAGCTATCCTCATAGTCTTCCAACTCTTTAAGTTCAGAAATAAAAGCAGACTCTTGCTTCAACACGTCAGCCAAAGTACCACCAAATTTCTTTTTGAGACGATGGATGTGATAAAGACGCGATTCGATAGCATCAAGGCGTTCCGGGTCGACGCTAATTTTTTCACGGTAACGGCTTAAAAAAAGTCCCGCTTCATCCAGTGAAACACGCGCCCGCTCCAAAGACTCTAACCCTTCTGCAAGAGCCGGATCGAAAGAAGCTCCTTTTTGAAAACGAGCCACAAGGGAATCGAGACCGGCCAGCATATTGCCTTCTGACTCGCTAATAAGATCACAACCATCTTTGCTTAACGCAAAAAGAAAATCTGCATTTTTAGCCCTCCCTTTTTCTTCCAAAAGCTTTTCTTCTTCATGCTCATCGTTAAGAGCGGCCTCTTTAATTTCTTTCAGTTGGAATTTTAAAAAATCAATCCGTTGATCGCGTGTCGCGTTCTTGGCTTTAAGCGCATGAATGTCGGACTTAAGTTTTTGAGTGGAAGCATAAAGGTCTTGATACGATTTTTTAAGAACTTCCAAAGAGGGTTCGGCATCGAGAATAAGTAAATGATTTTCTTCGTGCAATAATTTTTGCTGATCGTGTTGCCCGGATAAATCAAGAAGCAAGGAAGTGAAACTTTCCAATTGCGCTAAAGTCACTAAATGGCCGTTAATAAGAATTTTAGAACGCCCTTGAGCGGATAGATGACGGCGGATGATCAGATCCTCCCCTTCAAATAAACCGGTTTCGCGCAACACTTCGGATAATTCTTGATGATCGCGAATATCAAACACCGCCTCAACAACAGCTTCTAAAGACCCGGTACGGATAAGGTCCGCATCCCCTCGCCCACCGATGATCAGCCCTAACGCCCCTACTAAAATAGATTTACCCGCCCCCGTTTCCCCAGAAAGAACGGTAAACCCCGATTCAAAAGCAAGAGTTAACTCTTCAATGAGAACAAAATTGCGGACCTTCAATTCGCAGAGCATGAAAGTGAACTAACATGGTCTATTGTGGAAATTCAAGAGAGGTTTTCTCGGTCTAGAAATTAAAAAAACAGGTTAATAACTTGAAAAGTTTTAAACTGCGGGGCGATACATAAGCCGATCGCTCTATTTTTAGCATCATGATGTCAATATTAAAACATCTCGATGTGTTAAAAGACAGCTATCTTTTCTGTTGAATCAGTCTCTCATTTCATTTAAACAAAAAGCTCTTTAAAACCATCATCACTTTTGGAGGTTTGATCCATGTATCCTATTCCTGTTGCTATCATACTCATTTTGGCTCACGCTTTTTTTGCCTATTCCATCTTTAATCGTTTCACCCTCTTCCGCGTGGCTAAAGGTAAAGATTTTCGCCTGGATCAAATTGGAACCCGCATTTTTAAAACTCTTCAATATGCCTTAGGGCAAAAACGGTTTTTCTCCAATATTCGCGAAATTAAGTCCGGCCTGATGCACGCCCTCATCTTCTGGGGTTTTTGCACCATTTCTATCCGTACCATTATGTTGTTTGGCATGGGTATTAAAGAAGGGTTTGTACTACCTTTCTTCGGCGGTTTTTTGGGAACGATTTATGGCTTTACCTACAATACTCTCGAAATTTTAGTTTCATTAGCCGTGCTATACGGTCTCTATCGTCGCTTCGTCGTCAAACCCAAACGAGTCACATTAAGCCGCGAAGGCTATATTATCTTGATGATCATTTTAATGATGATGGTCACCGACTTTATTTTTGATGGGGCTTATGTGGCCCGAACCGCGGAAATACCCACCGGGGCTTATGTGGGAGCCTGGTTGGCACCCTTATTTAAAACATTATCTCCCGGGCTTCTTCATGCCGTTGAAGGAACGGCTTATTTCTCCCATATTTTAATGATTCTAGGATTTTTAAATTTTCTTCCTTATGGAAAACATTTCCACATCATCACCGCTATTCCCAATGTGTTTTTCATGAACCTCAAACCGTATGGGGCCCTTAACCCTATCAACATGGAAGACCCCAATGCCACGACTTTTGGAAATGATCGGATCGAGCAATTCTCTGCCAAAAATTATTTAGATTGGTTTACCTGCACCGAATGCGGCCGTTGCCAAGATAACTGTCCAGCTTATAACAGCGACAAACCTCTTTCCCCCAAAGAGCTGACCATCAGCCTTAGAAATTTTCTCTATCGCAAACAATCCAAACTAGTGGCTCAAGCCATGGGCAAAAAGACGGATGCTGACGAAACAGGTTTTATTCCAGATGCCACACCTTTAATCGGAGACACCATTCAACACGAAACTCTCTGGTCATGCACCACGTGTCGCGCCTGCGAAGAAGCCTGCCCGGTGTTCATCGAGTACGTACAAGAAATTGTGGATATGCGCCGCAACTTGGTATTGATGCAAGGCAGCTTCCCTGCTGAAGTACAAAATGTCTTTGTCAATATGGAACGTAATTACAATCCATGGGGCATTGGCTCCTCCGATAGAGGATCTTGGTTTAAAGAAATCGGTGTGACCACCATGGCGGAAAATTCAGACGTGGAATACCTTTACTTTGTAGGCTGTGCAGGTAATTTCGACGATCGGAACAAAAAAGTGGCTCGCTCATTATCTCTGCTTCTTCAAAAAGCAGGGATTAAATTTAGCATTCTCGGTTCGGAAGAAAAATGCACCGGCGATCCTGCTCGTCGTATCGGTAACGAATATTTGGCCCAATCGCTGATGAAAGACAATGTCGCCACGTTTGAAAAATATAAAGTTAAAAAAGTCATCACGGCTTGCCCACATTGCTTCAACAGTATTAAAAACGAATTTCCTCAATTTGGTGGAAAATATGAAGTGATGCACCATACTGAATTTTTAGCCGACCTCGTCAAACGTGGGCTGCTTAAACCTAAAAATAAAGTGGAACAAAAAATCACTTACCACGACTCGTGTTATTTAGGACGTTACAACGAAGTCTACGATGCCCCACGTTATTTGTTGCAAACCATTCCTGGCGTAGAATTAGTAGAACCTTTGCTGACTAAAAAGACAGGTCGCTGCTGCGGAGCCGGCGGTGGACGCATGTGGATTGAAGAAAAAGTCGGCAAGCGCGTTAATGAAATGCGCCTCGATGACTTAAAAGAAACCAAGGCCGGCATGGCGGCAACAGCCTGCCCCTTTTGCAAGATTATGGTTGGGGATGCCATTAACCAAACGCATTCCGCCGAACAAATTGGCACAAAAGATGTTGTGGAATTACTCAGTGAAAGTGTGGGATAATCGGTTTTATGAAAAATTCAACCCGTATCTTCACCTTGATAACCGCATTAGCCGTAGGAATCTCAGCCTTTGCCGTTTCAACCTTATGGGTATCTCCTGCATGGGCTAAAAAGAAAAAGAAGGAAGAGGAAACCCCAGCCCCCCAATCACAAACCACGACCACAACAACTTCGGGAGCCCAGCTGGCTCAAAACAGGGTCAATGCCCTCAGCGGGGATGACCGCCGCCAATTTGATGATTTGTCTCCAGAACAAAAAAGCCTGATTTTAGCGGGCAAAGTAGACATCGGCTTTAATGAATGGATGGTTAAACTAGCCTTGGGAGAACCTTTTTACGGAACGGAACATCATCCCATCTACCAAGACTACGAACAAGTTTGGCTCTATACCAAACAAGAATCCACCAACAATGTAACGGAAGAACAAATCATCGACCCTCAAACTAACTGGCCTACTATTCATCGTAAAACCAGCACAAAACGTTGCACGGTGGGGGACTTTTTTATTCTCTATGATCGGGGTGTGGTCGATAAAATTGCCCCTGACCCTGAAAAGAAAATTTACGGCTCTTGTACCATCGAAACCTCAGAGGCCTATCTTCCTATCGTCAATGGTAAGCCCGTAGAACCCAAAAAACCATGAATCCGCGCATCGGTGTTGTCCCTTACATTAATGCACTGCCACTCACCCGGTGTCTCCCTTACCCTTTCATCAAAGCGACACCCCGCGATTTAAAAAAAATGATGGAAGAAAAAAGTTTGGATATTGCCCTACTCCCTACTTTTGCTTACTTAAGTCATCCGGAGTTCTATCCTTTGTTTGAAGGCGGAGTCATTCAATCGGATGGGGCCGTAGACAGTGTTGCCTTGTTCTATAAAAAAAAATGCGAACGCCCCACGTTTATCCGATCTGTGGCCCTAACGGAAGAATCCGTCACCTCTGTATCGTTATTTAAAATCATCTATACCCAATTTTGGGGCTATGACTGGAACAAACTTGAAATGAAGACTGAAGACGCCGATGCCCGTTTAATCATCGGGGACAAAGCGCTACACTTTAACGACCCTGGCTATAACAAACTCGATTTAGGAGAAGTGTGGACCGAAAAAACAGGACTTCCTTTTATTTACGCCCTGTGGGTCAGTCGCGAACCTTTGGAAAAAGAAGTGATTCAAAATTTCAGCCAATCCAAAAAAAGAGGATTGGAAATGAGAAAAGAAATTATCCAAGGCTTAACTGACTATCCCTTTGAGCGCGTGTCCCATTATTTGACAAAATCTATCCAATACGAAATAACCATCAAAA
>CAZQCI010000048.1:0-15194 GCA_964592255.1 uncultured Nitrospiraceae bacterium
GACAGGCTCAGGGTGTCCGGACATGGTGAGCTTGTCGAACCATAGGTAATCGCGTCAGGTGAGTTAATAAACGTCACTCTGTAATTTTTTATATCAGGCCCATTTTTAAATGGATGCCGACTGATTGCTGTCGGCATGACGATTCAATATAATTTTCTAAGCTGTATCACTATTTATTAAGGGGGAAGCCATGGATTCTCTCATCAAACCTTACGGCGATCGTCTTAACGATGGTATGGTGCAAGTGAGTTTTACACTTCCCGCCAAAGCCTCTCCTGAAGCACGCCAGGCTGCTGTAGAAATTGGTAAAAAAATGGGTCTTGATAAGATTTTAGTCGCTTGTATGGAGCCGATTGATGATCAGTTTTCCTACTTTGTTCTCTATGGACAATGTCACCACACTATCGATCTTACCCAAGTTAAAGTTGTTAAACTTGACAATGAAGTGATGTCCTTTGATGCCATCAATAATCTCATTCAAAATAAAATTAAGAGAAAATTGATAGTGGTTGGGGCATGTATCGGGGCGGATGCTCATACGGTGGGTATCGATGCCATTTTTAATATGAAGGGTGTGGCTCACGATTGGGGTTTGGAGCGCTATGCGTGGTTGTCGGCCCATAATTTAAGAGCTCAGGTGGCGGTGGAAGATTTGGTTAAAAAAATAGTGGAGCTTCAGGCGGATGCCGTTCTTATTTCCCGTATTGTGACTCAACGCGATGAACATATTATCGAACTTAAAAAGTTTTTAGATGTGTTGAAGAAAACGGAAGGTGTGTCTCCTCATATTATTAAAATTTGTGGTGGTCCGCGCATTACGCATGAAGAAGCCTTAAGCTGGGGCTTTGATGCGGGTTTTGGTCCTGGGACTAAGCCATCGGAAGTCGCGAGTTTTATAGTTCATCAGTTTTTGAAGCAAGAAGTCATCCCCGCGTAGGTGGGGATCTAGTTCTCAGGACATGGTGAGCCTGCCGAACCATGGATCCCCGCCTACGCGGGGATGACGGATAGAAAATATATGAACAAGATGTCAATAACCCTTCGATGCCGCGTATCTTCTTCAGACGTTCATTACGCTGGTGGCTTGGTTAGTGGCGCATTTGTCCTTGGTTTATTTGGCGATGCTGCTACAGAGTTACTCATCCGTCACGATGGGGATGAAGGATTGTTTCGTGCGTATCAATCCATTGATTTTTTAGCTCCCGTGAGGGCTGGTGATTTTTTAGAAGTAACGGCCACACTAACACGTATAGGAAAAACATCTCGGGATTTGTCTTTTACGGCTGTTAAAGTCATAGAGGCTTCTCCCACTTCTAACAGACCTTCAAAAGCCAAAGTCCTTAAAAAACCCATTGTCGTCGCCAAAGCTAAAGGAACCTGTGTGGTTGTGCTTTGATCGGTTGGGTTTTCCACATTCATTTTTATGAAAAGTCCTCCTTTAATCATAACGGTGGCTGGTGTGGGAGCAGAGCTTACAAAAAAACAAACTCCTTATTTGCCGGTTAAACCGCAAGAAATTATCGCTGAAGCTAAGCGGGTGTTTCAGCTGGGGGTGCAAGTTTTTCATCTTCATGTCCGTGACCCAAAAGGTTTGCCTACCGTTGATCCGCAAATTCTTAAAAGTGTTAATCGTTCTATTCGCCAAGAAACAAAATTGATCATCCAAGTGTCTACAGGGGGTGATGTACACGATTCTTTTTCTTCGCGATTGAAAACTTTGGATACAGGTCCTGATATGGGTTCACTTACTTTGGGTTCTGTTAATTTTGGCAAAGATATCTTTTTAAATCCCATTTCTCTTATCGAGGCGCTTGCAAAAAAAATGCAGCAAAAAAAAATCCGCCCGGAATTGGAAATTTTTGATGTGGGGATGATGGATACGGCATCTTACCTTATCAAAAAAGGTTTTATTACTCCTCCCTATCATTTTAATATTATACTCGGAGGGCGTGGCTGGCTTGCGGCTAGCGAGGAAAATCTTCGTTTCATTCTCAAAAAACTGCCACGACATTCCAGTTGGTCCGCTTCAGGAGTGGGTCCGTTTCAGAAGCCCATGATTGAGTATGCCATTGCACATGGGGGTCATGTTCGTACTGGCCTTGAAGATAATATTTATAGTAAGAAGGGTTTTATCTCAAAAGGAAATATGGAGATCGTTAATCAGGTTTTGAAATTGGCGAAAAAATATAAAAGGCCAATTGCTAGTATGAGAGAAACTAAAAAAATATTGGGCCTATAATTTATGGTTCGACAAGCTCACCATGTCCAACACATGAGTTGGACACCCTGAGCCTGTCGAAGGGTATCATGTCAGGTATTGGCGTCATCTTAAATCCAAATTCTAAACGTTACAAAAAAAATCCCGACGACATGAAGCGGATGGGCTTTATTGTGGGAGACAAGGCGTCTTGTCGTGCTACCGAAAATATGGAAGACCTTCGCTGTGTGGCGGAGGAATTTAAATCCCGCGATATCGATATTTTAGCCATCAGCGGAGGGGATGGTACCAATCATTGCACCTTAACGACCTTTATCCATGTTTATGGTGAAAAGCCCCTTCCTAAAATTATGTTTTTACGTGGGGGAACGCTGAATACGGTTGCCAGTAGTATGGGAACGCGTGGCAATACCGAAAAAATTCTTTCCAATCTTTTGGTTAAATATCACGAAGATCTTCCTTTTGAAACGCGTGAAGCCACTTTGATGAAAATCAATGATGAGTATGGTTTTATCTTCGGTATGGGTGTAGTTTATAACTTTATGGACGATTATTATAAGCATGCGGCTCTTAATCCTTTAATGGCGGCTTGGACTTTGGCCAAATCCATTGGCTCGGCAGTATGTAATGGGCCTTTTGCTCGCAAAATGTTCGATCGTTTTGATGCAGAAGTGATTGTGAATGGTAAGAAGTGGCCTTTTGCAAATTATTCCGCACTCTATAGTGGCTCTATTAATCAGTTGGGGCTTAATTTCCGGGTTTTTTATTTAACAGATAAATATCCGGGACAATTTCATGCTATTGGTTTTTCAACGCCTCCACGTAATATCCTTCGCTATGTACCTTTAATGTATTTAGGGCGTTCCGCCGGATGTCCTGATTTAGTGGAAGAAATTGCTGAAGAGATGGTGATTCGTTTACAAAAACCCTTGCCTTATACCATCGACGGAGACATGAAGCCTCCGTGCGAGACCTTTCGCGTGACGCGTGGGCCATCGTTGACTGTTTTAGTTAAGTAGGCCTAAAACTTTCATCACTTTTTGCAAGTCTTCCCAAACAGGTTTTTTCATATTGGGGTTTCTTAATAAAAAAGCCGGGTGATAGGTGGGCATGACTTGGGTATTACCGTAGCTTTTAAATTCTCCCCGTAGTTTAGTGATGGGAATCTCGGTTTGAAGCAAAGTTTGCGCGGCAAATTTTCCTAAGGCGACAATTACTTTGGGGTTGATAATATCGATTTGCTTTTTAAGAAAAGGAATGCATTCGGCGATTTCATCTGGTTCTGGATTGCGATTATTGGGCGGCCGACATTTCACGATGTTGGCGATGTAGATGTCGCTGCGTGTTAACTTCATGGCTTCAATCATCTTTGTGAGTAACTGACCTGCCCGTCCTACAAAAGGCTCACCTTTTAGGTCTTCATCAGCACCTGGTCCCTCCCCGACAAACATCAGTTCCGCTTTAGGGTTGCCGACACCAAATACTAAATTGGTTCGGCCTGTATGTAGTCGGCAGCGGGTACAGTCACCGATGGTGGCGCGTAAGCCTTCAAGATCGGATGTTGTGAGAGTAGGGGGTGAAGCCGCGTTGACCGTTGAAGTAGGAAGAGTTGAAATGCCCATGTCTTGGGCTAGTTCCACATGCATTGCCAGCGATTGTTTGATTTTTTTCATGGCCGAGAGGGAGATTAGTCTTTTCCTCTCGTTGGGTCAAGAAAGTCGAAAATATTTTTTATTTCTTAGCGCTCACAAGATCTGTTTTTGGTGAATTGATAATAATAACTAATCCATTTTTAAGCGCGTCAACGGGAATGATTCGATTTCCGTCTCCTGTAGGTTGAAAACCGCAGTAGGCAGCATTGGGATCATAATTTGGGTCTGTGCTATTTGTTGTGCCATCTTGGGTTAGGTATGGGCTTGGAACCTCTACATGATAACCATCCATTAGCCCGACAACTACGGATTGAATATTAAAATATAAATCAGGTGCTTCGTGTTTTTTATTATCATCATCTGAAACGATTGAAAGAGCAGTGGTGGCTTCAATTGTTCCAGCAAGAGATAGAGGCGTCATACGCATGTCTGTATTCCTACGACATTGAAGGATTTGGTCGAGCGCAAGATTGGCTAGTTGAAGGTTTGCCTTAGTAAGCGTGGGCTCGATTGGAGCTAGCTTGCCATCCATTCCTTCTCTCATCAGGATAGTGCCGGCAGTACTGCCATCTGATGTTTGGTAAGTTACTTTGAAAACTCCTGGTGAGTTTGTTGTTTGAATGTTTGTAGCGTGCAAAAGGGCCGTTGTCATAAAATCTCCTTATTCTTGTGTATCGACAAAAATATGGAAAAGGTGTGTCAAAAAATGAATAACCGTTCACTTCTGTGAACCTTATGAAGGAGTTGGAAGCATTTGAGCTGCTCCAGTGGGTAGGGCGTTAGTTGCTAAATTGGCCGGGTCTTCCTTTGGTAATGTTGTTTCTAAGTTAGGGGTTATTGGTGTCGCTAAACCTATTTGAGATAATACACTGGCGATTATGGCCACATCACCCGTGTCTAGGGCATTTCGTAAGGCTTCTAATTGGTCGGTTGCTGCAAGATCATCTTCAGTAAATTGGGTGCCTAATAACGCATTGATGCGGTCGGCTGTAGATGCTGTATTGTTTATGTTATCTCGAGATACATTTACGGTTTGTAAAGCAATGGTTATTAGGTTTGATAAGTCCACTTGAGGATTTTCCGGCACGAGGGCTTTTTTTATTTCATTGGCTTGCTCTTGAACTAAGTTGTAAAAAGCCATGACTACTTCGTTGTCTTGTCCACTTTCTAATGCTTCCAAACGCTTTAAAAGCTCTTCGGTTATTTTGTTGTATTGGTTAAGTCGTTCTCTAGATAAATATCTTAATTCTTTCTCTCTGTTGATGCTGTCAGTTATTTTTGGGGGATGATAGCTTTTCAGCATTTTTTGTGATGTTTGAAAGCGTTGTGTTTCGGAGATGGAAGAGTCGCCGGGAGCATAATAGTAAGTGCAGTAGACCCCTTGCCAGATTCTATGAGCAAAGCCTGTGGGGTCTTTCTTGTAAAGAGCTTCAACATCTATGAGATCAGTTTTAAGCCACTCAATAGCCGCAAGCGTTTGAAGTTCTTCGGGTAAACTGTTTACAATACGATATAGAATTTGTGCTCCAACTCGTTGCTTGTAGCCTAAGAGTAGCTTGTCGAATAAATGATAAAATTCGTGTAAATAAAAATAAAAGGCAGGAATGACGGGAGTCTCCGGTAAATCTTTCCATGGTGTATCTTGAAAGGGGACGCCGACGATAAATGTGTTTTTTGTTTCAGCTTCAAGCATCATCTCTCTAGAGACTTCTCCTTCTGCTAATTTTATTCCTGCGTAAACATCTTCACCATACAAAGCTAAGGCTGCGGCTTCCATGAAACGATGCGATGGAAAAAAATAATAGCCGTTTACATGTAATCTAACACGGTCTCCCAGTGCTTTTTCAATTCTGTCAAAAAATATATTTAAATTACGATGTAGAAGATGGAGGAAAGGGTTATCAGAATCAGGAAAATGAACGGCGCAAATATTTTTTGCCATGTCTGAATCGGGGAGGGTGTCTAGTAGCTCCGATAGAGTGGAGACAAATTCTGGGTCCAATTTTTCTGCGCTAAAGCCAGGGAATTCTGTTAAAAAGTGTAGTGCATTTCCAAAGATAGTTACTTTAAAATTATCGGGATATCGATCACGAAAATCCAACAATTGCGTCACGAGATAACCATCTAGAAAAACTCCCAATCTTGATGGGTCTTCACCGGAACCTGCTAAAGACTCTAATAGTTTTTTTCTGTCTTCATTTAATGCTGAGGCCCGCATGTTTTGCAACAGTGTGTGGAAAATTTCCCCATCGTCTTCATGACGAAGTCCGGCCAGTATGGCTTCACGTGGTCGTGCTAAGGGGGTTCGTGGATGGTCTCGGTAGTGTTCAGGTAATAAAGCTCTTATCTCGTCATGGCCTCGAGCCTTGATGTGCCATAAAATCCATTCTGCTTCTGGGTGTGTTTCTATGAGTTGTATCGTTTTTTCTACTATATCAGGGGGTATGTCATGGAGTTGCATGTACAGAATATTACCGAGCTGAATGATATATCGTTTGAGTTTATATTCATCAGTCGTTTCTTCTAGGATTGTGAAGAGTGTATCGAGAATAGCGAGAGTTGAAGAGGGTGCTAAGCGAGTGACTTGGTCTAAAGGTATGGGAGGAATGGTGGTATCGTTTTTTGTTTTTTTGGCTTCAGCGATCAGTATGTGAGCCACTTGATCTGCTAATGATGGATGAGTCTCGGCCAGGGCTAATGCAATATGTGTTAAATGGTTGTGATGAGCTGAAGAAACTCCTTCAGGTTGACTTAAACGTCTTTGAGCTTGGTGTAGTATTTCTGAAGCGCGTTGTTCTGAAAGAGGTTTGAGGAGAATTGCAGGATCTGTTTGTAGATTTGAATCCATCTTTAACAACAGCCCTGCCAAAGTAACTGAAGCGCTTATTCTAAGTCGCCCTTGCAGAAGGTGGGCTAGTTTTTCTCGTGAAATCAGTGGAATGGGATAGACTGGAGAAGCGGGGGCAGGGGGGGCTCCAGAAGCTGGCCCTTGGTATGGCCAAAGAATTTTCGTGATACGGGGCATTGCGGCTGTATCGGAATGTGAACAGAAAAGTTGCTAGGCTATAAACAACTCTCCTTTAGCGACGGGGGTTACGGGGCCCGTCATGTGAACATGACCATCAGGCTGAATATCGATGATTATTTGGCCACCCGGCATGTGGACGGTAACGTTGTGTTCGACTAAACCTAATTTATAGGCGGCACTAGCCGCCGCACAACTGCTGCTGCCAGATGCCAAAGTATAGCCCGCACCCCGTTCCCAGATTTCAATTTGTATGTTGTGCCGGTCGATAATTTTGAGCAATTGCATGTTAATGCGGTTGGGAAAAATTTTATGGTTTTCCACCAAAGGTCCCAAATTACGAGCCAAATTTTCTGAAATATCGTTGAGAGGAATCACACAATGCGGGTTACCCATAGAAACGCAGGTGATTTGGTAGGTTTTATCTCCAATACTTAAGTTTTCGGATATAACTTCACGCGGTTTTCCGGTAACAGGGATTTTATCGCTTTCAAAAATAGCTTTTCCCATATCCACTTTGATGAGATCTGAGTTTTTAATAAATTCCACCGCTACGTTTCCACCTAAAGTGTGTAAGTGAAATGGTTTGTCTGCTGTGACATAGCCTGCGTCCAAGAGATAGCGTGAAAAAATACGGATACCATTGCCGCTTTTTTCAGCTTCGCTGCCGTCTGGATTAAAAATGCGTAAACCGAAGGGTTGGTTTTCCTGGCGTATTGGCCCCCAGAGAATACCGTCTGATCCAATGCCAAAGTTGCGGTGGCAAATGAGCTTCACATTTTCAGGGTTGGGTTGATAAGGACTTTTGTTGGGATCAATAACGAGATAGTCGTTTCCTAAGGCATGATATTTAAAAAAAGAATTTGTCATGAAAGTTAAGGTTGAGGTGTTTGCATAGGAGATGGCATTTGGTTTTGTGGCTGGGAAGGTGTCGCCTGATTTTGCATCATAGGAGGTGGCATCATCTGGCTTTGCGGATAAGGTGATTGGCTACCTTGTGGATTCATCGGCATGGGCATCTGCATTGGCATCTGCATCGGTGAATTCATGGAAGGCATGCCCATGCCCATGGGGTTAATTTTATGGGCGTTTTTGGATATACTATAAATGTGGCTTATGGTGCATGAAAAGGCCAATAAAGAACTGATGATAATAAAGTAAGCGCCTCCTTTAAACCATCGGTAGCAACAGAGACTTTCTTTTTTCTCGGCAAACACCATCAAGAGGTATAACCCCATGCCGAATGCGATGAGCTCTAAAGCCAATGCGATATCACCTATAAACGCTGTAGATGCCATAACCCCTCCTAAAAAAGGTAATAATCTGAGTATATTAGGCCACTTTTAGTTTTTTTGCTAGATTTTTTTAGTAGGGGTTGAGTTTTGTCAGAAAATTAGATATTGTATAAAAATGTCTGCGTTAGGGATGGTCAAACATATTCTTATAGTTGATGATGACGCGAGTATTCTCTACATGCTTTGTAAGCGTTTAGAGTCTCAAGGTTATCATTGCGCTTCCGCTTCTTCAGTTGAAGAAGCACTCCAGAAAGTCAAACAACAACCCCCCGATTTAGTTATTTTAGATTTAGGTTTTAAAAAAGCCGATGGCACCAGTTTTTTGAAAACGTTGGATGAATGGGTAGCTCCTGGTCAAAAATTACCTCCAGTTATTGTGCTCAGCGGTATGCAAAGCCAAGAGATTATCGATTATGTTATGGACTTGGGTGCGGCTGCTTTCTTGTCAAAACCTTACGACTCTGGAAAACTTCTCTCCATTGTAGAACAATACGTTCATTAATTTTTTTCTTCTAAATGAGTTGGTATGATTACGGAAAAAATGGTTCCTTTTTCGTAGATACTTTTTAGCAGTAATTGACCTTTGTGTTGGTCGATTATTTTTTGGCAAAGAGCTAATCCTAAGCCCGATCCTCCTGTTTTCCATCGCCCTTTGTTTTTGACTTGTTCAAACATTTGAAAAAGGTTTTTTTGGTCTTCTTCTTTAATTCCTAAACCATTGTCTTCCACGTCAATGGTAATGTGATCATCATCCGATGTTAACCTAACAGTAATATGCCCTTTTTGCGGTGTGAATTTGACCGCATTATCCAATAAATTGACTAACACTTGCTTGAGTTTGTCACTATCACAGACTCCCCAAACGGGAGTAGCAGGGGCTTGAAATGAAAAGTTGATTTCTTTTTTTCGGAAAGACGGAGTCATCAGGCCACTGACATCGCCGATCATGTCGTTAAAATTAATGCGTTCAAAAAAGCAGTCGGTTTTTCCGGCTTCCAACTTAGAGAGATCCAGCACATTGTTGATGAGGCGAGAAAGTCGTTCAATGCTAGTTTGAACGATATTGAGTGTTTCTTTTTGGTTTTGAGAAAGAGGGCCGTCGACTCCTTCAAGTAGCATGTTGATCCCTTCTTTAATGGCACTAAAAGGAGTTCGTATTTCGTGTGATACCATAGCTGTAAATTCCGATTTCATTTGTGATAATTTTGAAAGCTCACGATTGACCTTTTCCAATTCTTTGAGGGAGTTGTGTAGTTCCGAGGTGCGTTCTTCTACGCGTAATTCTAATTGGTCGTGTGCTTTTTGTAAGGCATACAACATGCCATTGATGATGATGACTAACTTGCCGATTTCATCTTTCCCCATGCCTGGAATACGATAAGATAAATCCTGATTACGAGTGATGTTATCCAATGTTGTGCCCACCAAAGAAAGTCGATTGATGACCAATTTGTCGAGAAGAACAAAGAGGAGCAGGCCAAAGACAAGAGTTGAGGCAATGAGTACAAAACCAAAAAATCGAGTGGCGAGTTCTCCTTGTTTATAAATGGGACGATCTTTTGTGATTTGGAGAATAAAAGCGGGTTTGTTGTAGACATCGGGAATAAGTGTGTATCCGTAAATATTTTGAGGAGATTCTGATTGTACCAATATTTTTTCTGCTTTTTCTCCCCATAAGCTAGGATAGAGTTCCATGAGCTGTGGGGTAATGATACTGAAGCTAAAAGCTGTATGGGTGAGCTGTCGAATGCTTTCCAACATAGCGGCATCTAGTTGATAGCCCCAGATTAAAGTGCCCATGATTGGGCTCGTTCTTTCCGAATTGACGATAGGTTGCGAAGAAACAATGAAAGGGGCTCCCCCTAAGATGACAATACCTCCTATTCTACTGCTGGCTTTTTCGTGGTAAATGAGTCCTTTGGAGGGAAGAATGAGTGCCGATATATCGTGGGGTAATGGGAGCTCCTCATTGGCATTGATATCAACATATTTGCCGTAAACGAGTTCGCCAGTTTTGTTAACAAAAAGCATGAAGTTAACATGCAAGATCCCGAAGGAAGTGTTGTTTAAGTTAGACTCAACATAGTCGTCATTTTTGTGTTGAATAAAATGATACGTGTCATCCCAGGATGACCAGTCCGATTCTTTAACGAAAAGTTGTAATACTAGATTATTTAAGGCGTCTGTGACCCTGTGTACGTTTTCCTGTGTATTGATGTGCTCAATTTTACGAAACCCTTCGGAAAGTTTTGTGGTGGTGGCAAAATAAGACACGGATAGGAACAAGGAAATAGCTGATCCCAAGATGAACAGAATTTTAATACGTAAGTTCATGATGAGTTTTTAAGATTAACACATATCTATTGTTCTTGCGAAACTTTTTGTTTTTTGGAATATACCCGGGCATGCCTGCCCAAATTTTAGATGGAAAGTTCATTGCCCAAAAAGTTAGAACTGAACTTAAGGAAGCTGTGGCTCATTTCAAAGTAGAGCAGGGTTTTATACCTGGTTTAGCTACCATTCTTGTCGGAGAAAATCCTGCTTCTCAGGTTTACATTCGTAACAAAATTAAGGCGTGTGAAGAGGTGGGGATGAAGTCCTTTCATCAAACGCTTTCACTTGGGACATCCCAAGATGAATTGTTGGCTCTCATAGACAAGCTGAATCACGATAAAAAAGTTCATGGCATTTTAGTGCAGCTTCCTCTTCCCAAACAAATCAATGAACATGCTGTTTTGAAAGCGATTAATCCGCTGAAAGATGTCGATGGTTTTTCTCCACAAAGCATGGGAGCTTTGATGTGTGGTACCGCTGCTTTAAAACCCTGCACTCCCTTTGGAGTGATGCGATTGTTGGAAGAAACGGGTATTGATCTTGCTGGTAAAAACGCGGTGGTATTAGGACGGAGCAATATTGTTGGTAAACCTGTTTCTTTGATGTTACTCGAAAAAAACGCAACTGTAACGATTTGTCATTCCAAAACCAAGAATCTTCCTGATGTGGTAAGAATGGCGGATGTTGTTGTGGCCGCTATTGGAAAACCTCAATTTGTAAAGGGTGAATGGATTAAAAATGGCGCCATTGTTATCGACGTGGGTATCAATCGACTGCCGGATGGATCCTTGGTTGGGGATGTTGATTTTAAAGAAGCTGTACAAAAGGCCTCTTGGATTACTCCTGTGCCCGGTGGTGTGGGGCCGATGACGATTGCGATGTTGTTAAAAAATACTTTAATGGCGGCAACACAGTCGATTCTTGCAGAAGGCGAAAATTATTAATCTATGTTCAAAAGAACACCTCTCTATGAAGTTCACAGACAACTTGGCGCCCGCATGGTCGAGTTCGGTGGTTGGGAAATGCCTGTGCAATACAAAGGCGTTATCGAGGAACATAAAGCCGTACGCGAAAAAGTAGGTCTTTTTGATATTTCCCATATGGGGGAAATTTTTGTGGAAGGGGAGCGTGCTCAAGGTTTTATCAATTTTATTACCACCAACGATATTACTCGTATTAAAGATGGTGGCTGCCAATATGCGGCTTGTTGTTATGAAAACGGTACGGTCGTTGATGATGTTATTAGCTATCAATTTTCCCCTCAAAAATATCTTGTTGTGGTAAATGCGTCTAACACTCAGAAAGATTTTGATTGGTTTGTTTCTCATAATCATCACAAGGTTACTATAATCAATAAAAGTTCCGACTATTGCCAATTGGCTTTGCAAGGTCCTCTCAGTCAAAAGGTGCTGCAGCCGTTGGTTGAAAAAAATCTGTCTGAACTTAACTATTATACATTTTGTGAAACTCAGTTGATGGGCTCTCCTATTTTATTGTCTCGTACGGGTTATACGGGTGAAGATGGTTTTGAAATTTATGCTTCCACCAAAGAAGCTGTGTCTCTTTGGAATGGAATTATGGAAGCTGGCAAAGCGGATGGTCTTCAACCCATTGGTTTGGCGGCACGGGATACTTTACGTCTTGAAGCGGCGTATTCTCTTTACGGACATGAGATTAGTGATTCTATTAATCCTTTAGAAGCTCGTCTTCAATGGATTGTACGGCTTGACAAATCTGCATTTATTGGCAAAGAAGTTTTGGCAGAAATCGCTTCGAAGGGGGTTTCTAGAAAAATAATTGGCTTGGTTTTAACTGAACCCGGCGTTCCCCGCCAAGGCTATAAAATAGTCGTTAATGATGACGTTGTAGGTGTGGTAACCAGTGGCACTTTTTCGCCCACGCTCAATAAGCCCATTGCTTTGGCTTTGGTTCAAGCGGAAAGTCTGAAAACAGGATCTGATATTTTTGTTGAAATTAGAGGGCAGAAAAAAAAGGCGGCGCTTGTTTCACTGCCTTTTTACAAAAAAACATAATTGTTTAACTCCCCCCCATCCTTCTCTTGTCTTAAGAGGGGGAGACCACGGGAGTAGAATCGACCTTATGAATTTTCCAGATGATGTTAAATATACCAAAGAGCATGAATGGATTAAAGTAGAAGGCCAGATTGCCACTATCGGTATTACTGAGTATGCTCAAGAGCAATTAGGAGACATCGTGATGGTGGAATTGCCGGCCGTTGGTGCTGATATAGTCAAAGACGACACCTGTGGTGTGGTGGAATCGGTTAAATCAGTAAGTGATGTTTTTGCCCCCATCTCTGGTAAAGTTCTGGAAGTGAATGATCCTCTCGTTGATAGTCCCGGTATTGTGAATGAAGATTGTTATGGAGAAGGGTGGTTGGCTAAAATTCAATTATCCCGACCAGAGGAATTAAAAGACTTGATGACGGCTCAGGCTTATGCCGCTTATCTTAAGGAAGAAAGCTGATGGATTCCTCCTTACAAAAAGGTGATAACGACGAATTTGTTTGGCGCCATCTGGGTCCTAGCCCTGAAGATATCCGTTCCATGCTTCATTTTTTAGGAGTTTCTTCTTTAGAAGAGCTCATGAGCCGGGTGATCCCAGCGTCTATCCGCTTGCAAGGTGAGTTTAAACTAGGCACTCCTGCGTCGGAACGTGAAGCACTTATCGAACTTAAAGAGCTGTCCCGTCGTAATAAAATTTTCAAAAACTATATAGGTATGGGTTATTCCGATTGCATGACGCCGTCAGTGATTTTGCGCAATATCATGGAAAACCCTGGGTGGTATACTCAATACACTCCTTATCAATCTGAAATTTCCCAAGGCCGTCTTGAGGCACTCCTTAATTTTCAAACTTTAATTTCTGATTTAACGGCATTACCGATTGCGAATGCCTCTCTTTTAGATGAGGCAACGGCGGCAGCGGAAGCAATGACCATGTGTTATCACATCAAAGGAGAGAAATCTTTTGATCAATCTTTTTTTGCCGATGAACGCTGTCACCCTCAAGTTTTAGCTGTTCTCGCTACTCGCGCCAAACCTTTGGGCATTAATTTAATTATTGGGGACTATAAAAAAATCGATTGGTCCATTTCTTATGTTGGTGTTTTAGTTTCTTACCCCAATACGGACGGGAGCATTGAAGATTATTCTTCTTTTGTAGCGCAGGCTAAAAAGCATGAATCGCTTGTGGTGGTGGATGCCGATTTGTTGAGTTTGGTTCTTCTAATTCCTCCGGGAGAATGGGGTGCCGACATTTGTATTGGAAGCGCTCAACGTTTTGGTGTGCCTTTGGGTTATGGTGGCCCGCATGCGGCTTTTCTTTCTACTCAAGACCAATACAAACGCAAAATTCCTGGACGCTTGGTGGGAGTTTCGAAAGATGCGGAAGGGCGATTCGCTATTCGTTTAGCTCTTCAAACCCGTGAACAGCATATCAGACGCGACAAAGCCACTAGTAATATTTGTACAGCCCAAGTGTTATTGGCAGTGATGGCCTCGATGTATGCTGTTTATCATGGGCCTAAGGGTTTGAAAGATATTGCGACACATACCCATCGCATGGCGTCACTTTTGAAAAAAGGTTTTGAAGATTTGGGAATTTCTATTCGCCATCCTCGTTACTTCGACACCCTAAAGGTAGATCTCGATTACGATACGAGCAAAAAGGTGATGAATGTTGCGGTGAATCGTGAAATGAATCTGCGTCAGTTTGAAGATGGAGCTATTTCTATCACTGTGGATGAAACCACTACATTTACTGATGTCCGTAAAATTTTATCCGTTTTTCGCGATGTGTTGGAAAGAAACTCTTCCTATACAAAAGATTTTCATCTCACAGAAAAAGATGCTGCTTTTAAATTAGATTCTAAGTGTTTGCGTACCAGTGCTTTTTTAAAGCATCCGGTGTTTAATTCCCATCATTCCGAAACGGAAATGTTGCGTTATATATCTCGTTTGCAAGAGAAAGATTTATCTCTCACCACCTCGATGATTCCATTAGGCTCCTGCACCATGAAGCTCAATGCCACAACCGAGATGATGCCGGTGACCTGGAATGGGTTTTCTAAGTTGCATCCGTTTGCTCCTATCGATCAGGCTCAAGGATATCGTGAGATGAATGCGCAGTTGGAAGACTGGTTGGCAGAAATTACGGGTTTTGCGGCGGTTTCCTTGCAACCCAATGCCGGTTCACAGGGGGAATATGCCGGTTTGTTGGTGATTCAAAAATATCATGAAATGCGAGGGGATCTTCATCGTCAAGTGTGTCTTATTCCTGCCTCGGCTCACGGTACCAATCCAGCTACGGCTTCGATGGCTGGAATGAAAGTGGTGGTGGTTGCCTGCGATAAGCAAGGGAATATTGATATAAACGATCTGCAAGCCAAAGCGGAAATTAATGCTGCCAACCTTTCGTGTTTGATGGTGACTTATCCGTCAACCCATGGCGTGTTTGAAGAAAGTATTAAAGATATTTGTGCCATTGTTCATCGTCACGGCGGCCAGGTTTATATGGATGGGGCGAACATGAATGCGCAAGTGGGATTGACCCGTCCTGGAGATATGGGTGCGGATGTGTGTCATCTTAATTTGCATAAAACATTTTGTATTCCTCATGGTGGTGGTGGACCCGGCATGGGCCCTATT
>CAZQCI010000049.1:0-14717 GCA_964592255.1 uncultured Nitrospiraceae bacterium
GAAGCAACATCAAAGGCAGAAAAACAATCACTCCAAACATGTCTCCAAGCCACCAGTTCAAAAAACTTTCCAAAACCTTTTCAGCAGGAATCGTACCCCCTTGATAAAGAGCAACACTCCCCACCGTGGCCGCAATCAGACAGGTTAAAGGAACTATCATGAAAAAAAGTTTGAACAGATTTTTGGGGTTGCTAATTTCCAGCGGAAAAACCAATTTTTTATCAATCAAGAATTTTCCTGCTAAGGCTTGCACTGTCGATCCAACAGCAATCAAAAAGGGGATAAGCAGTTTTGCAGAAAGTAAGACCTCACCTGAAGAAAAAAAACCGGCAACGTAAATATTAAGAATAAAGGACCCGATCAAAATACCCGGCCACACCCCAAAACCAACAATGAGCAACATACCAAGGGCAATTCCGGAAGGCGGCCAGATAAGAGTAACATAGCCCGGAGGAGGCGCTAGAAAAAGACCCAATTTTCCGGTGAAAAAATAAAGAACTGCCAATAAGAGAATCAACCCAAATGTATTGAGGTATTTGTATCTTTGACCCATCTAACCCCCCTCACCCGCCAAGTAGCCTTTCAAACCACTTTTTATCGTATAAAAGATAAAGTATCTGTTTTCCGGAAAATCAGCAACAAACTTCCTTCTTCGATAGTGGGTCAGTTTGATTTATTTATTCTTGCAAGGAGATCGGTGTCTGAGCATACCTTAGTTAAAAAAATAAATTACCTTCGATTTTCCATCCACTAAAAATAAAAAATAAAAAAAACTGACCCACTACCCCTTCTTCATTGAAGCTGACTTAGACAGAACAGTGTGTTAAACCCGCTGTAAAAATAGGAATACTCAAATGTCTCAACGGCTCCATATTATTTTTATTCTTTTTTTTATTCTTTCTTGCGCCGCCCCTACCAACAAACGCGCGGATGAAATCCATATTTCGCTGCCAACAGAACCACCCACGCTCGACTGGAACAAGGCCACCGACAATGTAAGCTACCAAATTCTCAATCAGTTGATGGAAGGGCTAACCCAATACGACAATCAGCTTAATCCCATTCCTGCTGCTGCCCAATCGTGGGAAACGAGAGATAATGGGCGCACTTACATTTTTCATATTAACCCAAACTATCACTGGTCCGATGGCATCCCCGTAACGTCAGAACATTTTCGGGACTCATGGTTAAGACTCTTAAACCCCAAAACTGCTTCTGAGTATGCATATTTTTTGTTTGATATTATCGGGGCTAAAGAATTTAACAGTGGAGCATTGTCCGATGAAAACCAAGTTGGCATTGGGACTCCCGATCCATTCACCCTGATTGTACATCTGAAAAAGCCCGTCATCTTCTTTCCAGCCATCACTACTTTTATGGTCACCTTCCCTATCCGGAACGATTTGATTCAAAAGTTTGGTGATACGTGGACAGAACCCCAAAACCTAGTTACCTGCGGACCTTATCAATTAAAGGAATGGTGGCACGAATATAGGCTGCACCTAGTTCTTAATCCATATTATGGCGGAAGCCCCCAACCAGTGATTAAAAAAATAACCATTTATCTGGTCAGTGATCCTGCCACTTCTTTATCTTTGTACGAAACCGGAGAACTGGATGTGGTATCCCCACCGCCAATTGCTCTGCCCCGTTATCAAAACCACCCCGATTTGGTGCGTCAAACAAAATTGCGCGGTTATTATTTTGGTTTTAATACGCGTCAAAAACCTTTTGATAACCCTCTACTCCGTAAGGCTTTTGCTTTGGCCTTGGATAAATCGTTCTTACCGCAAATCCTTAAAGGAGGAGAGCGTGCCGTTGATTCATGGATTCCTCCCAACATGTTTGGTTTTAACGAAAATAGAGGACTCCATTTCGACCCAAAAAAAGCGCGTCAATTATTAGAGGAATGGCACACCACTCACGCAAAAATTGAAAAGATCACCTTGGCTTTCAATAGCGACCCCGTGAACAAAAAAATAGCCGAATGGGCCCAAGATCAATGGAAAAAAAATTTGGGGATTACTGTTGAGCTCAATAACGAAGAATGGAAAAGTTATCTGCAACACCTTCATGAAAACCCGGCACCACTTTTTAGATTAGGTTGGGGAGCCGACTATCCTGACCCGGATAATTTTATGAACTTATTCACTTCCGACTCTGGAAACAACTACACGGGTTTTAAAGATAAGTCGTATGACGCCTTAATCGCTATGGGTTCCGGGGAGTCTGATTCTGAAAAAAGAAAAAATATTTATGACCAAGCCCAAAAACAACTTTTGGAAGACAATGCCGTGATTATTCCATTATTTATTCCGGCACAAAATATTTTGGTCAAACCGTCTTTTAGACCTTACCCTCTTCTTCCTTTGGACTTTGTTTATTATAAGAGGGTAAAGCAGTAACGTGTCATCGCGAGGCCCATAGGGCCGTGGCGATCCATCATCTGGATGCTCTCTCTTCCGATGCTGGCTCGCAATGACTCAATTATGCTCTTCTTAATCAAAAAAACTCTCCTTTCTTTATTCACTCTTGTTTTAATACTTGGCTCTACTTTCAGCCTGCTTCATCTTGTTCCCGGCGGACCTTTTGATCAAGAACGCCACTTGCCTCCGGAAATTGAAAAAAATCTTTATGAAAAATACCATTTAGAAAAAAGAGGAAACCAAAATTGGATCATCTGGGTAGGGCATGATTTAAAAGCTTATCTTGCTTATTTAAAAGAAGGAAGCCTGGGGCCATCGCTGCAATATAGAGATCGAGATGTCACCCAGATTATTCTCAATGCGTATCGCCCGTCTCTTATTCTTGGGCTGTGGGCTTTTTTTGTTTCTTTAGGCGGTGGACTCATCTTAGGGGCATTAGGCGCGGCTTTTCAAGGAAGCCTTCTAGACCACACTCTTCTCTCTTTTTGTGCCTTAACGGTATCTCTTCCTCGCTTCGTTATGGGCGTCATTTTAGTTTTGATCTTCTCACTGACTCTTGGGTGGCTGCCTCCCGCTTTATGGGAAGGCGGACGTTATCAAATTCTTCCCGTTATGACTCTTGCCTTATCAACATTAGCTTATTTTGTGGAGCTCATCCGCAGCGGCCTGATTGAACAATTGAAAAAAGATTATATCCGTACCGCACAGGCTAAAGGGGTTCCTTTTTTATTTATTCTTTTAAAACATGCACTCAAAAATAGCCTCAACCCGGTACTCCACGTCGTAGCGCCTGTGGCCACCCAGCTGATTGCCGGATCTTTCATTGTAGAAACTCTGTTTGGCATTCCAGGTTTAGGGCGACACTTTGTTATGAGTATTAATAACCGTGATTATTTTTTAGTGATGGGCATCACCTGCTTGTTTGCTGTGATACTGATTACACTCAATCTGGTTACAGACGCACTCAGAGTCATCATTGATCCTAAGAGTAGGAGCCTATCATGAAAAATAAAATCATTCTCTTCATAGCCGCAGGATATTTGGTTTTATTGCTAGTCAGTGCTCTTTTTCCATTCTGGTTCTCTCCGTTTTCTTATAGTGAACAACATTCTCATTTTCTTCTACACCCCCCTTCTACCATGTTTTGGCTGGGGACAGATGAGTTGGGCCGCGACTTATTGGCCCGCCTACTCTACGGAGCCCGTCTATCACTAGCCTGTGCCTTGACTGCAACACTGCTGGCTGGAATATTTGGTATTTTATATGGAAGTCTTTCGGGCTTTAAAGGTGGGCTCATCGACCAGGTTCTGATGCGTTTTCTAGACTTACTCTCTTCCATTCCTGATTTACTCTTCTATATTTTATTAGGTTTATTTTTAGGAAGAAACTTTACAGGTTTGATGATCGCTTTATCTCTGTTGGCATGGATCGACGTGGCCCGCATCACTCGCGGTGAAATTCTAAAACATAAAAACAACACTTTTGTAGAAAGTGCTCAAGCCCTTGGTGTCCCATCACACATCATTCTTTTTAAACATGTTCTCCCACAAGGGTATCGACCCATTTTCATCACTCTTTTATTCAAAATACCTTCCATCATTCTAGCGGAATCTACTTTATCTTTTATCGGCCTGGGGATTGCACCACCTTATTCCAGCTGGGGAAGCCTGGCCAGTGAAGGATACAGCGCACTCCAGTTTTATCCGCATCTTATTCTATTTCCTTGTCTTTTTATTTTTCTCACAATTTTGGCTTTTCAAGTTTTAGGAAAATACATTCAAGAAATTCAGTAACTCATCCTTATTTGTAATCAGACCTCCAGATTTTCTTCACAAGGCTTGCGGGAATAAAAGAAATTAGACTATAGTAACCCCATGTTATTTCGTCCGTTTGGAAAGACTGGCGTGCCTGTTTCAGAAATTGGACATGGAACCTGGACCATGGGCAGCATGTGGGGGCCACGGGACGACCGTACCGCCATTGATTCGCTCATCAAATCACTTGAATTGGGAGTCACCTTTATCGATACGGCTTGGGTTTATGGCGAAGGACATAGCGAAGCACTGATCTCTAGCGCTTTTCGAGAAAGCAAAAAAAAAGTATTCGTGGCCACCAAAGTCCCTCCTAAAAATTGGGCCTGGCCAGCCAAGCCCAATGTGGGAATCAGCGAAACGTTTCCCGCAGAACACATTATCGAATACACCGAAAAAAGTTTAAAAAATTTAAGAACAGATTGTATCGATCTGCAGCAATTACATGTATGGCAAGACTTTTGGCTTCAAGACTCTTCATGGCTTTCAGCCATAGAACAGCTGAAACAACAAGGTAAAATTAGATTTTTCGGCATTTCTATTAACGATCATGCTCCCGAAACTGCTTTAGAAGCAGTGGCCAGCGGATTAATCGACAGCGTACAGGTTATTTACAATATTTTTGACCAAAGCCCGGAAAAAAAATTATTTCCTCTCTGTCAAAAGCACCAAGTCGCCGTCATTGCACGCGTTCCATTTGATGAAGGTTCTCTCACCGGGGCCCTCACTCCCTCAACAGTTTTTCATAAAAAAGATTGGCGAAAAAATTATTTTACTCCCGATCGACTTGCTGAAACCTGTACCCGCGTGGAAACAATCAAACAAATTTTGACACAAGAAAAAATATCCCTGCCGGCTTTAGCCCTTAAATTTTGTTTGTCACACCCTGCCGTCTCTACCGTAATTCCAGGAATGCGGCAAATCGCTCATGTTGAAGACAATATTAAAGCCTCTGATGGTAAAAAATTAGAAGAAACGACACTTCAATTTTTAAAACAACAAATCTGGTTGAGAAATTTTTACCCCTCTCACGGATAAATATTATGGAACAAGACTGGAAAAACAAATTAACTCCCGAAGAATTTTACGTATGCCGACAAAAAGGGACCGAACCCCCTTTTAGTGGAAAGTATTGTGACAATAAAGAAACGGGAATCTATACCTGTAAATGTTGTGGTGAAATTTTATTTAAATCGGATGCCAAATTTAATTCTGGAACCGGCTGGCCCAGTTTTTATGATGTAGCCGAGCAAGGTAAAATCAAAACCGTGGAAGATTTATCTCATGGCATGAAGCGGGTGGAAATTCTCTGTAATCATTGCGGCTCCCACCTCGGTCATGTTTTTGAAGATGGTCCAAAACCCACGGGGCTGCGTTATTGCGTTAACTCACTTTCGTTAGATTTTTCCAAAAAATAAAACCAGAAGATAATCATAACAAAATGATGGACTAGATCTTTAAATTAAAAAAAACATTGCCAAAACAATGTAACCATTACAAAAATATGAAAAACTCGGAAACAAGCTCCCGAGTTTCATCCTGAGAAAAACAATTTAAATTTTTGGCCCCAAGGGGCCGAGTTTTCGAAGGATAAATAACTTTTTATTTGGCCTGCCACATCGCCCGTGGCCGTCAATCAAATGATTTCTCTTCACTCTTTTAAAATTCCTTATCAAAAAGATCCCGATCTTTTATCGGAAGTCTGCAAACAACTTGATTTAAAAAAAGAAGAAATAACCGAAGTCCGCGTCATTAAAAAAAGTCTGGATGCGCGAAACAAACGTCAGCTTTATTTGGTATATTCTTTAAATATTTATCTCAAAGGAGAAAAACCGGAAGAAGAATTAACGCCGTTTCCTCAACTATTGTGGAAAGGCCCTCCTCCCCTCATCATCGGCGCAGGTCCCGCCGGACTTTTTGCAGCACATACTTTTTTAGCACACGGCATCAAACCAATTTTATTTGAAAGAGGAGAGCGCACTTATCCACGGATGAAAAAAATCAGCCTCTTTTGGCGACAAGGAATTTTAGATCCCGATACCAATGTCTGTAATGGAGAAGGCGGGGCCGGAACTTTCAGCGATGGCAAACTGATCACTCGTATTAAAAGTCCTCATATTGCCCGTGTCCTAAAAACTTTTGTGGACTACGGGGCACCTCCAGAAATACGTTCCATTTACAATCCGCATGTCGGAAGTAACCTTATTCGTAACGTGATTCAAAAAATGAGCGATGACCTAATCTCCCGAGGGGCACACATGAATTTTCAAGCACGTGTCACTCGTCTGATACTTGAAAACAAACACGTCAGTGGTGTGGAATTAGAAGATGGCATTAAAAAAGAAGGATGCGGGTTGATATTGGCTTGCGGCCACAGTGCCGGAGATTTTTTTAATCAACTTCATGCACAAGGCGTTTTTATCGAGGCAAAATCTTTTGCCTTAGGATTAAGAATTGAGCATCTGCAAAGTGATATTAATCGATGGCAATACGGTAGAAACGTTATGGAAGAATTGGGAGCCGCCCAATATAAACTCAGCCATTATTGGGATGACGAAAAAATCGGCGTCTATTCTTTCTGTATGTGCCCGGGTGGCTATGTCATTTCGAGTACAACGGATTCGGAGACCACTGTCGTTAATGGCATGAGCAATTATCATCGTAATTCGCCGTGGGCCAATGCCGCCATTGTTACCAGCATTGATGAAAAAACTATTCCTGGGAATCATCCTTTCAAAGTTATGAAATTTCAAAGGGAGATTGAACAAAAAACATTCGAAATTTCAAAAAAACAAGGGCAACCACATCACCGTATTCCAGCACAACGATTGGAAGATTTTTTATTAGGAAAACAAGGAGTACTCAACAACCGATCAAGTTGTCCTTCCGGTGTTGTACCCGCCAATTTAAAGGAAATTCTTCCAAATTCTATTTACGATTACTTATGTAAAGGATTGTTGGAATTTGAAAAAAAACGAAAAGGGTTTTTAAAACCCGAAGCACTCCTACATGCTGTGGAATCACGCACATCCTCCCCTATTCGCATCACACGCCATGAAGAAACATTGGAAAGCATCAGTACTCCCGGTTTGTTTCCTTGTGGTGAAGGCCCAGGCTATGCAGGAGGCATCACAAGTGCCGCTGTGGATGGAATTAAGGCGGCGTTAGCCTGGATTAAAAAGTTCTCACCCTCTTAACGCCGAAAAAACAATTCCCAAAAATTTTGAAAAACTTGGTTTATATTCAAATGCTGTTAGTTTTTTCGCGACACGATGTGCATTACGATGAGTCACAAACCACGGCGGTTTAGGAAGCATAGTAAACGGACCATAGACTACACTTTTTTGAGGGTGCTCAAACATCAAAGTATTATGCACAACACCCAAACCACTGCGGATATCCTGTAAAGTATGTTCAGGATACGCCCCCCATGTAGTCAGGACTAAACCATAACTAAGAGCAGGCCATTGATTAATGCCGATGCTGCCATAACGTAAACCCTCTACGGCACGATCAAAATTATCGCCTAATTTTTTGCGCGTTTTTGGATCAACAATCATTCCACACCTAAGGGTTCCCCAGACATGATCATTACAAAAACGGACGGCTTTTTTCAAAAAATCGTGAGGGCCTTCGGTGGGCAGAGCTGTTTCGGCCAAAATACTACACCAGGCTTCTGTTTTAAAAACAGGATCATCCGCATACCCTGGCGATACATTAAAAATAGTCGTCCAAGGAAGAGTACTAGGGGTTTTTTCAGAAAGAATCTCGGCTTCTGGATGGGCCGCAATAAAATGATCGTATTTTTTATCACTGCCGGGATAATAGGCTTTGCGGGGAGGAATGGTCTTTAAAATGATTTGGATTTTTTCTAAAAAAGTTTTGCGTTGCGGCCAATCGGCAGACGTCACTAAAACCTTAGCAGCATTGCAGTTAAAGGAAGCGTTATTAGCTACCATCGTCGCTACATGCTGCGCCTGAAAATCAAGCTCACTCTCACTCCATGATCCAGGAACAATGATAATTGGCGTCACACATCCTAGCTCACTCGTAATACGCTTATTGAGCTTAGGTGTATTATTTTTTTTGTTTCTCTCTTGTTCTTCACCGGGTAAACCCCAAACGATGATGTCATGCACTTTATCCGAACCGGTAATGTGTATTTCGGAAATAACGGGATGCCCTACTAAATATTCTCCAACATCCGCTCCACCATAAGCTAAACGTAAGTAACCTGCTTCAATGAGAGGTGAAAAACTTTTTTCGATAAAAGGCCCTAAATAATCATTCACCGGATTCATCTTTAAAAGACACACTTGGTTTTCAACAAAAAGTTTATAGAGAACATCCATAGGCCCAATACTAGCGACGTTACCCGCACCTAAAACAAGGGCCGTTTTTCCAGAAGTTTTGACTCCTTTTCGATAAATGGAGGCCATGGAATCAAAAATATGGGATGGCTCAACTTGAGGATCCATCCACACTTGAGCCGTAAACCCCCGATAAAGCAATTTATCTAAAAAATTTCGGGGAAAAACTTCCACGGCAACACGCCCATCACTGACTTGTTTAATTTTATGTTTTGAAAGAAAAGGATGCCCTATTTTTTCGATCTGTTCGAGAGAATCGATCAACAAACGCACATTACGCAAAATGGTCATCGGCCCACCCAACCATTCTTCAGAAGAAGTGGCACTGTTAAAATCAATGCCTTTCGCCTGGCAGGCAGCACGGACCATGTCTTCAGCAACAGACAAGGTAGATTCTTGGCACTTTCTTAAAAGACCAATTCGTGTTTTAACATCAACACAAACCCAACGGTTTTTATTTTCGTTTAATTCCTGGAGGGCTTTATCTAAATAAGCTGTTGTGGATGGGGTCATAATCAAAAGAGACTAAGATATCACACAAATAAATCCAAGGAGGAAATATGTTAGGGAAAATATCGACAATGATTGTATTTGTTATCATGGGGCTTGTCTTTTTTCATTGTTCATCCGTCAAAGCCGACTTACCAGAAACTAAATGCCATCTTAATTTTGATCTGAAAAGTTGGTCTATTTTTTACAAAAGTGGAAAAGGCAGTGGCGTCATTACTTGTGACAATGGACAATCTGCGAATGTAAGAATTAAAACCAAAGGCGGCGGTATTACTTTTGGAAAAAGTAAAATCGTAGGGGGTCAGGGTACTTTTTCAAAAGTACATGACATTGAAGAACTGTTCGGAAATTACGCTACTTCAGAAGCCCACGCAGGGGCTTCCGGAAGTGCCGTGGCACAAGCCATGTGGAAGGGCGATGTAGGGCTTACTCTTTCAGGAACAGGCAAAGGATGGAATTTAGGGTTTGATTTTGGTAATTTTAAAATTACTAGGAGATAAAGATGAAAAAGTTCTTCAAAATTTTTTTGGCTTTCCCTTTTTTCTTATCTCATATTGTTTCAGCACAGGGGTTACCGCCGCACCAACAAGCCTTAAAATATATTTTGGAAAGCCAAGGAGCTTTTTTGTGGAAAGCAGAAGAACAAGCCTTAGCTACTTTATATAAAACACGTAATGCCACTATGCGTGATTTAGGGCCGGAACATTTATGGCACGATTTGGAAACACGCTCATGGATTGTTGAACGAAAAAATCCCCCCGGGGACCAAAACACGACTCATCTTTTACATGTGACTTGCAAATTGAATGATACCCTGATCAAAGAATGGGATGTTAATATTGATGAATCCGTAAAAGAAACCAGCACCCCAACACCTCATGCAGAAGCATTATTACTTGTAATAGAAAAACTAAAAGACCAGCCGGCTGATTGGCAAAGTATCAAAAAGCAAATATGGACAGTCAAACGCCCCATCGCCCCGGGCGTTCTTGATTCCACACATTGGTTTAATGTCAAATATCAGGTCGATGAAAAACCAAAAGGACAATGGCAGGTAGACACAAAGCTAAAAACCGTTACCGATATAAAATAAAAAATTATTCTGCTATTTTACATCCTTCATCTACACTATCAGAACAGTAGTAATTAGTACCATCTTCTAAATCTATTCTTTCGTAACCAACTTGAACATCATAGCTTTCATTAGAACCATATCTATTCCAATCGACCCCGTTAAATGTGACCTCGGAGCCATAGACATAAACAACACCATTATAATAACTGTCGGTAGTCGTATTTCCAGAAATCGTGCCCGCCGAAAAAGTACATAAGGCCCCTTGAAGATAAAGTGCTTGATTGGCATTTTCATAAAAATCATTGCCATTAAAAATACAATTATCTGAAGAATACACCTGGACAGTCCTATCCCCTACCACATGATTAGTAATAACGTTATTCTCTATCTCAACTAATCCCTTTAAGGCTAAAGCCGAACCTGAACTTGGAGCTTCATTACCTGAGAACGTATTATCGGTAAGATAGAGGGTCGTCGATTCCGAATAAAAACCAAGGCCCCCACCGGATGTTTCCGCCACATTGGAAGAAAATAAACTGCCCTGTACCTGTACCTCAGATTCATGAAATGCAAGCCCTGCATCTACGGTTGCCTTATTACCCTCTATGGTTGAATCGGCTATATCCACATCACATTCATCAGCATATAAGCCACCTCCCCCAGTATCCGCTGAGTTTCCCGACAAACTCAGTTCATCCGCGGTTAATATGCTGCCGTTACAATAAATACCTCCGCCGTAATGAGATACCGTTTCATTGGATTCGAAAGAAGAATCCGTGAGAGTAACCACTGAATCATAAACGGCCATTCCACCACCGTTTCTTTCAGAATAGTTGTCGGCAACAAGCACTCGATCCAATGTCACAGTGCTCGATTCCACATAAAAACCTCCACCACCCCCAGTACCACCTGCATAGAGAGTGTCATCGGCATATCCATTAATGGCTTCAACTCCAGAGAGACTAACATCAGACTCATAAATCATCACCGCTGAACCAGCCGCATTACCATTGATGATGACTGGGTCGTCGCTGCTGGCAGATTCCGCCTTACGGATGGTGAGTTTGCGACCAATAATGAAAACATTCTCATCATAAGTCCCCGGCCAAATTTCAACAACACCATCATCTGCAGTTAGGTTAATTGCTTCTTGAATGGAACCAGCAGCATCGGTACCAAACCCTACGGTAGTGTAGTTACTTACAACTCCATCCCCGGCTTCGGATAAACGGTCATTCACCCGCGTCCCTGGGGTTTGGGCAAAACAATTAGCCCGAGCATATTGATCGTCAGTGATATCCATTCCCCCATAATAAGCCATGGCATTATCCCAAGGGGGATCATAGTCCTCACCATTAACATCTTGAACCGTACAAGTTTTAGTTTCGGGATCACAATACGTATTTCCAGGGTCGGCATGGGTACCTGGGATTTTGTCCCCGGCAGTACTTCCATTATCTCCGTTCACCCATTCCGCATCTGCAGAAGTCAAATCATCATTGTCATGGGCTTGTTTAGTTCCCTTATGAGTATGATCCAAACCTTTCCAATGCCCTGTTTCATGAGTGGCAACATTATCTCCTCCATTACCCAAGACAATGGTATTGTCTTCATAACAACAATAACCTCCTGCATGAAAACCACTGCTCATTTGAATGCCCGAGTATCCTACAGAAAAAATATTGAAGACATCAGGATTAGTGTGTCCATCCAAAGCTGCCTCTATGTCACTTTGTGAAATACGGGAAGCTACATTGACAGATTCATACAGGTCATTATCAGTTACAGCCTCTTCTTCTAATAAAACAAAACGAGTATTGTTGGGATTCCAATCCGTTGTTAATTGATAAAGTATTTTCAACTGCTCAAAATCTGAAAAAACCTTGTCCCCGCTCGTATTAGTCAGATTCAAAGTACGCACATAAACAATTTGGGCATCCTCAGGAACAGGGATAGTGGCCGCATACTCAGGGTCAGCACATTTCCCGATATCAACCGAGGCAGCATCGGAGGCAGTATCCGTTGTGGAAGCATTGAGTGAATCACCGGTGTCTGAATTTTTATCCCCTTGGCAGGCAAAAAGAAAAAGTAAACTGGGTATAACAACCATAAGCAACAATCAAAAAAGCAAAAGGCCGACCCCCACAGCCGTTTCTTTCTTTAGAATAAGAAAATGATTGAAAAGGAATACTATAAAAAAACAGATACAAACAAGAAGGGCATGAACTTTCAGAACACAACTGTGGTCAGCTTGGGACTAGCCGGGGGCCTATCTCAATCCGCCATGCCCCACACGAAACATCGCTGTGTCTAGTCCTCTAATCTGTGGTCTCCTGTCCTCTTCCGCCTTATATTAATGTTATAGACAATCTCTCATTCTGATACCCCAAAATGATAAAGTTTCCATTTTATTGACATTTACATGTTCATTTTTCGGAAACTCGTTTCCAAAATATCGAAAATTAACAAATCATTTCAAAATGTTCAGTTTATTTTTGGGTCTAAAAACCGTTGGCCCGGAACTTGCATTATAGGGTGCGGGGATGGATTTTATATAAAAAGGGGTGTGAGTCTTATGAACAAAAATTATTTCAAACTAATCCTATTAACTTTTATTTTTTCTACGGCTATCGCTGGTTGTTCCGGCAGTGTTGGCACCGCGGGATCAGGTTCTGAGGTCAGCGCATCAACCAATGGTGGGGTTTCCAAAGCGGGGTCCTCTGGATCTACGGGAGGTAGCGCAACAGGCCAAGCTTTTGTTCCTCCTCCAGCGGTCACTAAAGGAAACGTTGTAGTTTCTAATGCCGACAGCCAAGGGGATGTCCCTGTTGTCGGTTACGAAGGGGCTGTTGATAGCGACTATGCAACCGAATCTACCGGTTACAAAGTGGTTGTTTCCACAAGTGAGCTTTCAACAACCAGTACAGCCTCGTTAACCAAGCACCAAAGAAAAACCTTACTTGCTCGATTAAGTGACTACATCACGTCCGCTTTTGCGGATTCGTTGAGTGTCTCTCCTCCTTCCAGTATTTGTGGAGACGATGATACGAGTGCTACCAACAATGGGGGCACAGATTATTCCTGCTGCGACATCGACAATACCGGTGGTTTTGAATGTTTTTATCCCGGCACAAACGACGACACCTTCTACGTCTATGTCACCGACGGTACAAACTTAAGCGAAGTTGTTAGCGACACGGTTAACAAAAGTCTTTTGTATTATGCACAAAACCCAAAAGACATCACCACTGGTCCAAGTTACTTAGCCAGCGGAGCTATCGGTAGTCTATTGGTACTAGGTCAAGACCGGGTGTTAAGTATTATAGACGCCGTGGGCACTTTTATGATGGCCGGAAAGCATTCTAGTACTTACGAAATAGGCGCCGCCGTAAATACAGACCAACTGGCCTATGATTCCACTAACCTCTACTTAGCAAAAAGAAGTTCTAATGTAGATGATGGTATTCTGTATGACTTAGTTAGCAGCACCGGCACAGACTTTTTAACCAACATCGGCGCAGCGATGGTAGACGATACGGAAAAATACAATAAAGTTAAATTCGCCAGCGATGGGAAACTGCGGTTTATTAGGAAAAATTCTACGCCTGATGAATTGAAACAAGAAAATATTTATTACGTGTTGGATACGGAAGATTCCACAGAAAATATTAAATTTTACGACAACTCTGATTCAGGCTGGGCAGATATTGAAGTCAAAGATACTATTGCCTTTGATGTAGATGCCACTACGGGTTATGCCGTTGTTCTATTTAAAGATGGGGACGGAAACTATCGCATGAGATTAGCGGATGGTAGTGGCGGAGATTATCGCTACGGTGGTGATGTTGTTTCCGGCTTATCCGGCGATTTTATCGACATGCAAATTTATCACGATAACAGTTCCAGTTCTGTTAATGGAAAAGCCTTATTGCTGGACCAGGATAACAATCGCGTTGGTGTTATCAGCTACAGTAAACAATCCAAAACTATTGGCATTTCGGATAGTGACTGGATTAGCCTAGGTGATGGTAAAAACCCAGTCGCCCTTACTTTAAACGCGGAAAAAGATACGGCCTATGTTTTAAACCAAGGGGATAATACGGTTTCGGTCATTAAACTTAAAAGCATTATTGGCAAACCCTTGGCAGTGCCTGCCATATCCGTAAAAGAAATTTCCTTAAGCGATTATATGGCGGGAAAGGACGTAAAATTTACATCTAATTCATTAGCCTATCATTACAACAAAGACGGTAATTATCTTATAGTAGGGGCTAGTGACCTTAAAGGTGGAATTATTGTCGACCTATCTACAGCCAGTATGACAACAGTAACTGAAGGGCTTTCTCTCGATGCAATTAAAGAAAAAATGAAAAGCACCGGGGTTACTACAACTCCTTCATCTGGAATGCGGTTTTAATAATGACTGTCACCCCGATGAAAATCGGGGTCCAAGTTAAGTTAACTTTTTTCACTTCCTACACAACTTTCGTATCTACCATAGCCGATAACAAAGCATGGCCGGATA
>CAZQCI010000050.1:0-14574 GCA_964592255.1 uncultured Nitrospiraceae bacterium
ATGCCTGACAGGTCTCGCAAAGCGAAAAGACTGGGGGAATGGAGGATGGGAAAACATAGACACGCTGCGTTAAACCGATTCAAACAAATGTTTTGATTTTTGCTTCAGACAATAAAATCCAAATGTAATTTTACACAGGGCGTTTCCAATGACCCAAAGCAGACTAGAAGAAAAAAGAATCTGTTCCGCTGTGAACGTGTGAGTTTCAATGAGAGGGCTGTGCAAATTATTTTTAAAAAATTCCACACACAAGGCTTGAACCGTACCGACCCCACCGGGAGTGAGAGGTAAGGTGCCAACCACCAAAATAATGGGCCCGTAAATGAAGATGTCTTGAAGAGGAATGGGGCTTTTAAAGGCATGGCTCCATAGAAAAAAAGAAAAGATGACTAAAAATACGGTGGGTAGGCGCCACAAAAAAGCAGTTGCGTAATCGGAAAAGTTAGACTCACGAAAGGAATAAAACAGAGGACGGTTGAGAATCCAATTCATCATTTTAATTTTTTCAAAAGAACGCCCCCAAACCGTGTTGGACAGACGCCAAAATAAAATCCAAAGAAAAAAGGCAGTAAAAAAAATAAAACCGGATCGTATGATGATGGGTTGTAAAGCGATGCCACGATAAGCGAGCTCCTTAACACTTCCCACAACTACTCCCATGGCCAGAACGATGGAAAGATCAATTAAAGTAAAATAAAAAATGGTTCCCAAGGTTTTAAATAAAGGGGCCTGGTGGGTGCGTTTAAGGTAGAAAGCCATGCCCCCCTGGCCAAGATTATAGTTGATGAGCATCAACAAATAAGTGGCTCCGCGCATCAAAATAGTTTCTTTCAAATCCACGGATGCTACAAAACGACTAAACCCCCATTGCAGGCCCAAACAGTCGATCAACATCACGATGACAAAGTAGCTGATGGAATAAAAAATAAATAAAGGAATATTGGCGGAAGCCATGGTTTTAAGCACATCCATGGGTGGAATTTTTTTAAATAGAAAGAAAAAGATGACTGCTGCGATGAGCCACGGAATGGATTGTTGAAGGCGTTTTTTCATTTGAAGCTATTTGTTTCATGGGTTATTGACTTAAATGTCATCCCCGCGGAAGCGGAGATGACAATTAGTCCATAATCGATCGATAAAAAAAATGAAAGAACTCTCTAAAACTTACGAACCGCATGATGTAGAAGATAAATGGATTAAAGTCTGGCTGGATAAGAATCTGTTTGCTCCAAAAGTGTCTTCATCAGCCCAATCTTTTAGCATGGTCATCCCTCCACCGAATGTGACCGGTTCTCTCCATATGGGCCATGCGCTCAACAATACGGTACAAGATATTTTGGTCCGTTATCATCGTATGAAAGGGGACAATACTTTATGGGTTGTTGGAACGGACCATGCGGGAATTGCCACCCAAAATGTGGTGGAACGCCAGCTCAAAGAAGAAGGAAAGACGCGCGATGATCTGGGGCGCGAAAAATTTATTGAGCGTGTTTGGAAGTGGAAAGAAAAATCGGGCGGCACAATTGTCAATCAGCTCAAACGTCTTGGCGCTAGTTGCGATTTTGCCAACGAACGTTTCACGATGGATGAAGGCTTATCGGCCGCGGTCAAAAAAGTTTTTGTACAGCTTTATAATGAAAAACTCATTTATCGTGGATATCGTCTTATCAATTGGTGCCCGCGTTGCCATACGGCTTTATCTGACCTTGAAGTGGAGCATGAGACGAAAAAAGGAAAGTTGTGGCATATTAAATATCCCATGGGGAGTAACTCCCCCCAACCCTCTCTTATGCTAGGAGGGGGAGAAAAATTTTTAATCGTTGCGACGACGCGTCCTGAAACTCTTTTTGGAGATGTGGCTGTTGCAGTGAATCCCGATGACGAACGGTACCAGTCTCTTGTTGGAACAAAAGTTAAACTACCGCTGACGGATCGTGAAATTCCTGTCATTGCGGATTCTTATGTTTCCCAAGATTTTGGAAGTGGTGTCGTCAAGATCACCCCAGCTCATGATTTTAACGATTACGCTGTTGGTGAGCGTCATCATCTGGATCGCATCAATATTTTTAATGAATCAGCCCAGCTTAATGAGCACGTCCCAGAAGCTTATTGTGGTTTGGATCGTTTCAAGGCACGGGACAAAGTGGTTGAAGACTTGAAAGCACAAGAGTTGTTGGTTCAAGAGGAAGATTATCAAAATTCCGTCGGTCATTGTTATCGTTGCCGCACAGTGGTGGAACCGTATTTGTCCAATCAATGGTTTGTTAAGGCCAGTATTTTAGCTAAGCCGGCTATCGAAGCGGTTAAAACCAAAAAAACACAATTTGTTCCGGAACATTGGGAAAAGACCTATTTCAATTGGATGGAAAATATCCAAGATTGGTGTGTCTCCCGTCAAATCTGGTGGGGCCACCAAATTCCGGCTTGGTATTGTGGGGATAAGAATTGTTCTCCCATCGTCTCTGAAATTTCTCCAAAGGAATGCCCAACATGTCATTCTACAAAATTAACTCAAGAAACCGATGTCCTCGACACCTGGTTTTCCTCCGCCCTCTGGCCCTTCTCCACCTTGGGTTGGCCGGATCAAACGGAGAAATTAAAAACCTTTTATCCTACGTCCACCCTGGTGACCGCTTTTGACATTATCTTCTTTTGGGTGGCCCGTATGATGATGATGGGGCTTCATTTCATGAAGGAAGTGCCCTTCAAAACCGTCCATATCCACGCGTTGGTTCGTGATCCTTTGGGTCAGAAGATGAGTAAATCCAAGGGAAACGTGATCGATCCACTGATCCTCATGGAAAAATACGGAACCGATGCGTTTCGGTTTACGCTCGCCGCCTTTGCCGCTCAAGGCCGTGACATCAAACTGGATGAAGCGCGCGTGGAAGGGTATCGTAATTTTTGCAATAAAATTTGGAATGCCACCCGCTTTGCAATGATGAATGCGGCGCCGTTTATCAACGATGAAAGGGATTTTGCCTCCGTCAATCCCACGTTGGATGATTTGAACAAATGGATTCTCTATCGCCTTAACTTTGTTGTGCAAGAAGCCGCTCAAAAAATCGAAGCTTATGAATTCAACATGGCCGCACATGCGCTTTACAAATTTTTCTGGAACGAATTTTGTGATGCCTATGTCGAATACACTAAAGAAATTTATAAGTCTGATCATGAGGCTCTTAAAAAAGAAACGGCACAAACCACTTATTATGTTCTCGATACGGCGATGCGCCTTTTACACCCATTTATGCCGTTTATCACGGAGGAAATCTGGCAGGTCCTTGCTGAACGTGTTCTAGCGGATGGAACACAAAAATCGATTGTTGTCCAAGGGTATCCTCTTCCTCAGGATTTAGCGTCTTATCACAAGGCGGCTCTTGGAATTGATTTAGTTTCCGAACTTTTGGCCGCCATTCGGAGCACACGGCAAGAATTGGGTATTTCATTGACGGAAGAAATTTCCATTGAGGTGCGTCTTGAAAAAAGTTCTTTTGATATGATCGACAGCTTTTCAAGCCGTCTTTCTCGCTTAGCAAAAGTGAAAGCGGTTTTTTCAGGGGATGTGACTCTATCTCAAATTTCTAAGCCATCAGTACTGACCCGTACGCAAAGCGGTTGGGTGATTTTTCCTCATCTGGATGCGGCTCGTCTTGATAAAGCCAAAGATTTGCAACAAAAACGTCTCAAAAAAACTGAAGGTGAAATTATGGGTTTGGAAAAACAAGTGGCCGACCCCAATTTTCCTCTCGATCTCAAAAAAGAAAAACAAACCTTGCTGAAAGAATTACAGATGAGAAAAACAGATATTCAAACGGCTATTAACTACCTTACCTAAATCGGATGAACTGATGTTCCCTACTTTTTACGAAAGAAAACAAAAATTAATTGGGGCTCTTCTTATCGCAATTGGGCTTTTGTTTTTTATTCCAAGCTGTGTGCTTGTTTTTTTCTTAGATGTTGATCCTGGTGTTATTTATTTTTTTACACCGTTAGCTCTTATCTTTGGAGTCCTTGGTTTTTTATTTTTAATACGCCAATCTAAAGTTTTAACGATTAAAGAAAATAGTTTAATGATAACATGCGGAGATAAGATAGAAGAACTGTTGTTTCATAACATTGTTTCTTATCAATTCGGGCTTTTTCGTTTGGAGCCTACCGGTTTGGATTCCCTTTCAGTTGCAATGGTGGCGGGTGTTCAGAAAATGAGTGGTGGACAATTGGGGGACTCGGTATGGCTTACATCTTCCATGCTCTATCTTATTAAAAAAGATGGCCGCCGTCTGTGTATTGGGGCTCAATATCAAAATCATGCCGAAGCAGTACGACTTATTTTAGAAAAAGTAAGACCGTTGATTGACCAAAAAAGACAGGAGGAATGGAGTAAACATCAAAAAATTTGTTTTGGTAAATTAACCCTCACTCCGGATTTTTTATTTTTTAAAAATAAAAAAATTCCTTTGTCTCCAAAACAAGGGAGGCTGTTTTTTTTAAATAATGGGTTTTTGCAGGTTTCTTCTTTAAAACGAGTTGAAGGTTCTATACGGCTTTTTGATATTCCTGATTCTTTTTCTTTTTTCCATTTTTTAAAACAATTTAGGGGAGTCGACTTGGATCCAGCGCCCTCTCTTCTTAAGAAAAAAGATGGGTGGGTTTTGGTGGCGTGCGGCATAGCGTTTTATGCCCTCGGTTTTGCTGTTTATTTTTATGGGCATCCGGCACGTGATGTATCCGGATTTTATTTTTTTGTGCCCTTTGCTTCATTTTTTATTGTTTATGGCTATCTAAAAATTCGTAAAGGATAATTATGCATCATGATAAACATGAATTACCAACTCAGGAAGAGACCTGCCGTATTTTGGAAGACGCTTTTAATGTGGCGCCTATTGCCAAAACTTATGGCATGAGCCTTAAATTCAATCAGGAAAACCAAGCGGTTTTTAGCCTTCCGTATAACCCCAATTTTAATCATGGTTTGGGAGGTATTCATGGTGGTGTGTTTGCCACTCTTTTGGATAATGCGGGATGGTTTACAGCCGCCGCTTTTCATAGAGCTTGGGTGGTCACTGTTGAATTTCAAACTCGTCTTTTAGAAGGAGTGAAGGAAGAAGATCTGTGGGCCATTGGGCGCATCGTCCGTTCCGGAAAAAAAATTACCGTGTGCGATATGGAAATTCGCACTAGGTCAGATCAGTTAGTGGCCACAGGTTCTGGAAGTTTCTTTGTTACGACTACTCCTGTGATGGCGTTGAAGAAATAATGTTCTAGACCAATTTTTTTCTGATTACTTCTGCCCAGGTTTTGCGACCGGTCACTACAAATTTTTCCATCACTCCATTTTTAAGAGTAACCCGAAGTTGATTAGGAACAAGCCCAAATGTAAGCCCTATTTCCACTTTGCTGATTTGATCAAGAGAAATATCCAAGCGTTTATTAACAATGTTCACACCGTGGGAGAGAAAGGTAAGCCCACTTTCGGTTAAATAAAGCCAGCCCCCTCGGGATTCCATTTTAACGAAATGATTGGCTGGTCCTTGATGGATAAGGTTTTTACCTTCAAAAATATTGCCTTTGGCTTCCATTTTATTTTTTTGTTTTAATAAAAAAATCGACATGGCAGCTCCAAAAAAAAGCCCACTGAGCATTCCGGCAAACAATCCGGTTAACAAGGAGGAGAAACGTAAGCTAAAAACGAAAGTCATGCCGATTCCAAAAGGAAGCCCAGTTTTAAGAAGAGATTTAAAAAAATCTTTCATGTTATTTTCATTCATAAATGTCTCCTTGAAATTGAGGATGATAAAAATTAGTGTTTTGTATTATGGTTTAACCATTTAGTCTGTCGAAGTGCCTAGATTAAAGTGATCTTGTTGTTATTTATGTCTATGAAACAATCTCAACATGCTCTCGTTAAGCAACTTATCTGTCAAGCGTTGGATGAAGATGGTGCGAGTTGTGATATTACTTCGCTGGCCATTTTTGGAAAAAAATCTCGGCTCACTCACGGGTTTTTGGTGGCCAAACAGAATTTGGTTTTATCCGGAATAGATGTGGCTCGAGATGTATTTTATCACGTTTCCAAAAAAATTCGCTTTGTTTCTGGGTATTCCAACGGAGCCCAAGTTAAAAAAGGAGAACGGCTTGCCCGTGTGGAAGGGCCTATTGCTGATTTATTACGGGCTGAACGCGTGGCACTTAATTTTTTACAGCATCTCTCCGGTGTGGCTACTCTGACACATCAATTTGTTGAAAAAATAAAACCATACTCTGCTGCCATTTTGGATACGCGTAAAACAACCCCTGGCCTTCGTTATCTTGAAAAAAGAGCCGTAGTTAATGGGGGAGGGCATAACCATCGTTTTAACTTGTCGGATCAATATCTCATCAAAGACAATCACATTGCTGCGTGCGGAGGGGTCAGTCAGGCCATTCGTTGTGTGCAGAGTAACTCCCCCCGATCCCCTCTTATTTTAAGAGGGGGAGGAAAAGGGAAGAGGTTGTATTTGATTGAAGTGGAGGTTTGTAACCTTTCACAACTCAAAGAGGCTCTCTTGGAAAATCCGGATATTATTTTACTCGACAATATGACCCTTCTCCAAATTCGTCAGGCTGTAAAGCTAACAAGGGGACAGTGCCCTTTGGAAGTCTCCGGTGGTGTGAACTTGAAAAATGTGAGAAAAATTGCTCAAACAGGAGTATCTCGTATTTCCATTGGGGCTCTTACTCATTCGGCACCGGCGGTGGATATGAGTTTTGAGGTAACACTATGAAATTTAAATCTGTCAAAGGCATGAATGATATTTTACCTGCAGAAGCTCCGCTTTGGCAGTTTGTGGAGCGTAGTGCCCGTGATCATTTTTCCGTTTATGGATATTCCGAGTTGCGAACTCCTATTCTTGAACCGACGGCCCTGTTTCAACGCGGGGTAGGAGAAACAACCGACATTGTCGGTAAAGAGATGTATACCTTTGAAGATAAAGGGGGGGATTTGTTAACCATGCGTCCTGAAGGGACGGCCTCCATCGTTCGTGCTGTTATTGAACATAATCTTATCAACCACACGTCTCCAGATCTCAAAATCTATTACATGGGCCCCATGTACCGCCGCGAAAGGCCACAGAAAGGGCGTTACCGACAATTTCATCAAATAGGTGTAGAAAATTTTGGGTCTTTTTCTCCCGAGGCTGATGCCGATGTCATCCACATGGTAGCGACTTTTTTAAATAAGTTAGGGGTGACGAACTGGACTTTACTTCTTAATTCGTTGGGAACCCTTGAAGAAAGAAAAGTTTATCAAAATCAATTAAAGAACTTTTTATCGCCCCATGAAGACAAATTTTGTGATGACTGCCGTGTGCGTCTTGTAAAAAATACGCTGCGCGTGCTCGATTGCAAAAACCCTACTTGCATTGAGCTCACTAAAAACCATCCCAGTATTCTCGATGTGTTAGGGCAAGAAAGCCGTGACCATTTTCAAAAAGTTCAACATATTCTTTCAGCGCTTAATGTGTCTTATCAAATTAACCCTAAAATGGTTCGGGGTTTGGATTATTATCAAAAAACCGTTTTTGAATTTGTCTCCAGTGAGTTGGGGGCTCAGTCCACTATAGCCGCTGGCGGTCGTTATGAAGGACTGGTGGAAGACTTAGGAGGCCCGGCTCTTCCCGGTGTTGGTTTTGCCATGGGTGTTGAACGTTTGTTGTTATTAATGCCGCCTCATAAATTTAAAGAAGAAAAATTTTATGTGGCTACGATGGGTGATCAAGCCCGTGAAGTGGGGTTGGCTCTTATTCAGAAGTTACGTCAAGCAGGCCGACAAACGGAATGGGATTATGAAGGACGTTCCCTTAAATCCCAATTGAAGCGAGCCGATCGTTTTGGCGCAACATGTGTTTTAATTCTTGGAGATGAAGAATTATCTAAAAGCCAAATCCAAGTGAAAAATTTTCTCTTAGGGACTCAAACCACTATTCCCCTCGATCAACTGGATCAGTATTTAGGGCTTTAACATTGTCGAACTATAGGTTGTATTGATTGTACTCCCTCTGGAAATCTTTGTGGCCAATCCTGTCCCGTGGAAACTATAAGTGAAATTATTGTCTCCCAATAAATTTGCCGTTTTTTGATCCGGAGAGATGGATATAATCGTTGGTGTATAAGTTGCTGTGAGGGGCCCACTGGTTATGGTGATGGAACCGGTGAGTGAAAAATCGGTTCCGCCAGCACTATTAGCTGTGCCTACGGGATTGGCCTTGATGGTTGAGACTAAAGAGCAAGTAAAAGTACCGGAAGGTGTCCAGCAGCTCACTGTTTTATTGACCAAAATATTGGAAGCCATATTTAAAGAGCCTCCTGCTTGAGCTAAGACGGAGGATGTGCCTGTTTTAAGCCAGTTGTTCGTGGCGGTTTCCCAAGCTGATAACGTGAGATCATGGTCCACAATAAAGGCAGGATCTGTGCTGGTTGCTGTAGCGGCAATGCCTCTTTCAAACAAACGGAGAAGAGCATAGGCCTCAATGGCTGAAAGTTTTTTAAATGTGTCGGTTGAAGTCCCCAAATAGTTGCGGGCTTGCATTAAACTGATGTAGCGAGCGGTAAGCTCCGGTGTTGGAAATTGAAAAGCATTATCGACATTGTCATAGCTGGGGTAGAGAGCTTGCCAGTCTGAGTTGGAAAAAGGAGCACACAATGTAGGATCCGACCCGTCACACATCGGGTCTAAATCGGGGTCATAAATTTTATTGTCGTAATCGATGATGCTGTAGTTGGTATTAATATCGGTGAGTGTAAAATCAACCACGTGGTAATTGGAATCACGATAGGGTTTACCTGTGGTGGCATCAATCAAGTTCCCTGTATCATTAAAGTCAGTACCGTTCCATGTGGCTCGGAAAAAATAAGAGCCACTGACATCTTCCACAGCACTTGAACCACTGATGCTGAAGCGTAACGGTGTGACACTGCAAACAGTATCTGGGTCGGAATCTGTACATTCCGAACCTAAAGATTGTAGTGTGGCTACGACGTTAACTTCCCAGCCGCCCGAAGGATTGTAAGGAACATGAAATTTGTATTGTGACATGGGTGTGCTGCCTAAGAAAACACTTCCAAAGAAGTTATTGAGAAAGTCGCGCAAATTAGTTTCACTCAGCGTGGCAGTCGTTGTGTTACCGTCTTCATCTTGTGTGTAAGCAGTGTGGGCTAGTGAAGAAAACAAGAAAGTTTTTAACGAAGCCAAATCGAATATTTTATAACTCAAATAAGAATCAGTCAGTACTTTGAAAACACCAGTTTCTCTGATTAAACTTCTCCAAGACGTTGTTTCATTCCAAGCAGGAGCTCCCAACGGATTGTTCATGTCCGTTATGGAATCAAGTCCTAGATACACTACGCAACCAGTCAGACCAATGCTTGTGGCATTAATGGCATGAGCGAAAGAAGAAATGGAGGCTACAGCGCTATCATTACAAGCCGAAATTAAACTGCCGGTGCCTCCCACGGTTTGAACTAAGAAAGGTTCACCCATATTAACCAGTAGTTTAAACAAATTTTGTTTTAAAGTTGTGGTGCTGGAAGTAGGGCTGGTGATGGCACTTAAGGCTGACATGAAATCGGCCAATGCTGTTACTACCGGAGTGGACGCACTGACGTCAGTTGATGCAAGCGCTTTTACAGAGGAAGAACTTTTAATAGCGGCTGCCCCCAAGTTGACAGTTGAATCCGAAAAATTGGCTTGAACGTCGGTCATTACACTGGCCAATAAACGGCTTCCACTTCCTAAGGAAACACCACTATCGAGTAAAGCATTGGCTACTACGGTAGAGTCGTCTGACAAAGTTACGGTTTCATCCCCGACACTCATCACCGAAGATAAGTCACCGCACTCTACGATCACCGATTCTTCCATGCCGACTTCATATTCCACGTTATCCGGGGAGCCTGCGCCCAGCTCTCGGCCGTTTTCACCATAAACCGTACAACTTTGTGTATCAGCCCCACTCACTGTTACAGAAAGAGTATCGCTTGAAACAGGGACGACTGCGGAATCGGAGCTACTGCCTCCCGAACCCCCACAGGCGATGGTTAAGCTCAAGACGGCCATCAGGGTCCAGGTTTTTTTTAAATTTTTCATAAATACGCCTCCAGCTTTCGTTGAAAGAACTTCACAAAAAGTGGGTTTATTTTAACAGATGAAAAAAAAAGAGACAATTTTTTTGTTGGAAATTGTCTTATTTTTTTTAAAGATAAAAAGAGCAGATCAAGAATCTAACTTCTTGAATTTCTTCATTATTTCATCGGCAAGGGATTGATAGTTAACCGAACCAGTGGAAGAAGGGGCAAATTTAAAGACAGGAACCCCTTCTAATTGGGCTTTATTCAGATCGGTATTGACGGTTACACGGGTCTTAAAAATAGTGCCTTTGAAGTAGTTTTTTAAATTTTCTTCAATCAATTGGTTCATGGTGACATTACGGCCGTCGACCCGTGTGAAGAGAACTCCTAAAATTTTTAATGCTTTGTTAAGACGCTCGTTGACTAAGTCTACTGTGTTGAGCAGATCGGTTACCCCTTCAAAGGCCAACACCGACATTTCGCAAGGGATAAGAGCATAGTCGGCGGCACATAATGCATTAATTGTTAAATTACCCAAATTGGGAGGGCAGTCGATAATAATCAAATCGTAATGGGTTTTGGCGTTTTTAAGGGCTTGCGACAATATAAATTCCCGACCAATCTTGCTAGAAAGTGCCCCTTCGGTTTCGTACAAAGCGTGATCCCCCGGGGTGATGGCAAGATCGTTATTTTTTGTTTGAATGACTGAGGCTAAAATATTGCCTTTTTTGTTGGTCAGTGTTTCTGACAAGGGCGTGTATTCCACGCCATCCGGCACAATGGCGCCGAGTGATTTTTCAACATGGCCTTGGGGGTCTAAATCAACTACAAGGACTTTTTTTGAATGAAACTCTGCAAAAGCTGCGGCTAGATTAACGGAAGTTGTGGTTTTACCGACTCCCCCTTTTTGAGAACACACCGCCATGACGACAGAGTTTTTTTCTCCTTTATTATAACGGGGTGCTTCGGCTGAAATAAGCTCTTTGATTTTATCGGTTAACACGTTAGTCCTTACGTTAAGTAATTTTTAGGGACGCTAGTATAGCAAAAATCCAAAGTCAAAAAAAAATCGTTGGGTCAGGGGAGGGCCTATGAAAGCATTAGTGATTGGAGCGACAGGTATTATTGGTAATCACGTTGTTCGTTCCTTGCTTAAGGAGGGTATCGCGGTTCGCGCACTTTCCCGTGGGATTACCCCTTCCCTTAATCTGGATGGCTTAGACATTGAACGAGTTCAGGGCGATTTTAGCGATTCTTCTTCCCTGTCTCATGCTGTTGAGGGTTGCCAATGGGTGTTTCATACTGCGGCTTATTATCCTTCCCATACTTTCGATTTACCAGGCCATGTTGCTTTAGCCAAAAAACAGATAAAAACCGTTTTAAATGTTATCAAAAAATCATCTGTTCAACGTTTTGTTTATACCAGTTCATTGACCACCATCGGCCAGCCTGCATCTCCTCAAAGTTTGGCCGACGAGAATTTGCCTTATAATTTAGGTTTTTTTCCTCATCCTTATTTTGCGGTGAAAGTAGTGATGGAAGAAGAAGTGCTGAAGCAAGCCCGCAAAGGCTTACCGGCTGTGGTAGTTAATCCAACGGGTTGTTTTGGTCCTTATGAACTTAAGCCGCCACGTTTATGTCTGATTCCTCAATTGGTGAATAAAAAAATGCCGGCCTATGTAGACCATTCCCTTAATGCGGTCAATGTGGCGGATGTAGGTAAAGGCCATGTTTTGGCCGCCCATAAGGGGCGCATCGGAGAGCGCTATATTTTAGGAGGCCATAATACGACGACCAAGGATATTATTAGGGAGATTTGTCGAATAGCCGAAGTTCCATTTCCTAAAATTAAACTTCCTATGGCCCCAGCTTTGGGCCTATCTTGGGCCTCAGAATGGCTTTCCTACACTCTTTTTAAAAACCTACCGCTTTTTCCTATTTTAGGTTTAAGATTTGTTCAGTATGGGCAGCACTTTGATCTTGCTAAAGCCAAACGGGAATTGGGCTATTCGCCTTCCCCCTTAGAGCCTTGCTTTTCCAAAGCCATCGATTGGTACAAAAAAATTGGGTACTGTTAGACGACCCTTAAAGAATAAGGGTGCTAAATAAATGACTTTTTTCTAAACCTTTCTCTTGCAATTTTAAGAATCAAAGCTATAGTCCTTCCTCCATGGACACCCGCCTGCGTGCGCAAGCTGACATTCTGCGTCTTGATTCAGAAGGAAATTGGTTCCAAGGGGATTACCCTATTCTTCATGATCGAACCTGTAAGTATCTTCATAAAAACATTACTCGTGATGATGATGGAAACTTTTTTCTTTCTGGTGAAGAAAAACCTATCCCTATTCAAGTTGAAGATGTTCCTTATTGGGTGACCCGTGTCGAACGTACGATTGCTGGTTACTTGATTCATCTTACCGACGAATCCATTGAACTACTCGATCCTGTAAATGTGTGGGTTGGTAAAAAAGAATCATTATATTGCCGAGTTAAGGGCGGAATGCTTGCCGCTAAATTTCAACGTATTCCTTACAATGAAGTCACCAAAGATCTTTCCGAAAAAGGCGGTAAGTTTTATTTAGCCATCGGGAGTAAAACATACCCCATCTCTCGCGAACCATTGATGGATTTAACGCCCAAAAAAGTTTCGGTTAAATCAGCCCGTAAAGCGGCTTCCCGTTCTTCTCTTCAATCAGCCAAGGCTGCTCCATCAGCAAAACCGACAAAAAAACCAATACAGAAAGCTGCGAAGGCTATCCAAAAAAAACCGGTTAAAAAAACAGCAGCTAAATCAAAGAAAGTTAAAAAGAAGTAATGTCGGGTTTGTACGTTCACTTTCCTTATTGTCTTTATAAGTGTCATTATTGCGATTTTAATTCCTACAAAACACCTTTTCAGCATATTCCTTTTGATCTCTACGTCCAATCTATCGAAAAAGAATTGGTTGCGAGGCGCCATCTTTTCAATGAAAAAGGAAAATATTTTTTTCCAGACCATACTGAAATCAACACCATTTTTTTTGGCGGGGGCACCCCATCACTCATGCGCCCTAGTGATGTTGATCAACTCCTACAGCTTTTCTCCCGTTTTTTTTCTAGACATCAAGATGTGGAAATCACCTTGGAAGCTAACCCAAAGACATTAACTTTGGAAAAACTGACTCTTTTAAAAGATGTTGGCATTAACCGTTTATCCATGGGCGTGCAGAGTTTTTCGGAACCTTATCTTTCGGCTTTTGGCAGGATTCACACGGCCGATGAGGCCCGACAGGCTATTCGGGAGGTGTCTCAAGTTTTTTCTTCTTATAATGTTGATTTGATTTTTGGTTTTCCAAAACAATCGTTAAGCGATTGGAAAAATAATGTGGAGGAAATCATTTCTTATGGGCCTCCTCATCTTTCTTGTTATGCTTTTACTGTAGAAAAGGACGCTCCTTATGCCAAGATGGTTGCAGCCGGTGCAACACTTCCCGATGAAGATGATCAGGCCGAAATGATGGTATGGACTTCTAAGCGCCTTCAAGCTGCCGGGTATCAGCACTATGAAACTTCCAATTATTGTCAGCCTGGATTTGAGTGCCGGCATAATTTAAATTATTGGCGCTATGGGCCGTACTTAGGTTTGGGTGCGGGTGCCGTTTCTTTTTTGCGCTGTGAAAAAGAGGATCCTTGGGGGTGGCGGACAACTAATCTTAAAGAGCCCAAAAATTATTTACAGGCCTTAACGGGGCCGAAGCCCACGGGATTTTTTTCCGAAGAAGAAAACATTTTGGGAAGAACCGCGATGGCTGAATTTATGATGATGGGTTTACGTTTGAAGGAAGGAGTTCAGAGGGAAGTTTTTAAAAAGCTATTCGGACATTCCTTAGAAGACGTTTTTTCTTCTCCTTTAGAATATTGTCGTCAACAGGGCTGGCTGGACGATTTAAAGCTGACACCTGTGGGAGAAATGGTTTCTAACCGTGTGGTTGCTCAGTTTTTAGATTAAGATTTTACAATTCGACATCTTGACAGAAGGTTTTTTGAACATTATCTAAAGCTCTGCCATGAGTAAACGTACCCCTTTTGACAATTTGGATAAATATGTCCCTTCTGCAGAAACTGAAGGTCATATTGAGGCGCCTTCCGCGGCTCTGCCTGATGCTGATATTTCCCGTTTAGAAGAAGAAATGGCGGTGTTGGAGCAAAAGCTGAAAGAATCTAACGATAAACATCTGCGTACTTTGGCTGAATTTGACAATATCCGTAAACGAATGGAAAAAGAAAAAACTGAATCCATTCAATACGCTAACGAAAAATTTATTCAAGAATTACTTCCCTTATTCGATAGTTTCGAAATGACTTTGTCCCATTTGCAAAGTGTTTCTCCGTCTTCTGAAGAAGTGACGGAGTCTTCATCTACCAAAGATAATCCCGATAAGAAAAACCCGTTGGCTGAAGGGGTAGAACTGGTTTTTAAACAAAT
>CAZQCI010000051.1:0-14296 GCA_964592255.1 uncultured Nitrospiraceae bacterium
GGCCTAAGTATTTTTTCTTAATAGCCCCACGAACGATTTTTGCGCTGCGTGTTTTTGGAAGTGCAGCTACAAATTTAATGTCGTCCGGCGTGAGAGTTTTGCCTAATTTGTCTCCTACAGCCGTTTTAAGCTCTTTTTTAAGGATCTCATTTTTTTCAAAGCCGTCTTTGATAACAACAAAGGTAATAATAGATTCGCCTTTCACTTCATGAGGCACCCCAATGGCGGCACATTCTGCAACACTGGGATGAGTGAGTAAGGCCGATTCAATTTCTGCAGGCCCCGTGCGGTGGCCAGAGACTTTAATAACGTCATCGGCCCGGCCTCTTAAAAACCAAAAACCGTCCTCATCCACATAAGCCCAATCACCGTGGTTCCAAATTTTGGGCCATTTGGAAAAATAAGTATCGAGATAACGTTCTTTGTCGTTTAAAAATCCTTTTGTCATCGACGGTGCGGGTTTTTTGCAGACTAAGTAACCCACTTCACCACGCAGGCTTTCTCCTTCTTCACTAAAAACATCCACATCCATGCCAAGGCCAGGAGCTCCCAAGGTACAGGCTTTCAGTGGCATGATAGGAAGGGGGGAGAGATGACAGCCGATAATTTCTGTCCCCCCCGAAATATTGATGATGGGGCAACGTTTATGTCCCACGTGTTCAAAAAACCAAAGATAAGATTCCGGGTCCCACGCTTCACCGGTGGATCCTAAAATTCTAAGAGATGACAAACGATGTTTGGTGACATGTTCCAGAGGATGTTTTTTAAGCAAACGAATGGCCGTGGGAGAAATACCCAAAATAGAGACATGGTGTTTTTCCACCAAATCCCAAAGGCGGTTAGGGTGTGGGTAGTCGGGGGCCCCTTCAAAAATAACAAAGGTGGCTCCGTTAAAGGTGGTGCCGATAATTTCCCAAGGCCCCATCATCCAGCCGATGTCAGAAACCCAAAAGAAGACGTCATCTTTTTTGCAGTCCATGGCATAAGTCACTTCTTTAGCCACTTGGGCTAAAGCACCAGCGTGCGTATGGACCGTACCTTTGGGTTTTCCTGTTGTGCCGGAGGTATAAATGATCAGCGACGTGTCTTCGGAATTGAGAACAGCAGTGGTGGTTGTTACATCACCAGTTTTTAAGACGTCATCAAACCAAAGATCACGACCTTCGGTCCAGGGAATATCTTCAAATAGCCGTTTGGCGACGATGACGTGTTTGATCGTGGAAACATTTTTGACCGCTAGGTCAGCTTGTTGTTTGATGGCCACTTTTTTTCCACGGCGCAGGGCGCCGTCGGCGGTGATAAGAATTTTGGCTTTGGCGTCTTCCAGACGTATGGAAGCAGGTTCAGGTCCAAACCCAGAAAAAATAGGAACAACAATAGCCCCCAATTTAAGAATGGCAAAGAAAGCAATAACCATTTCCGGAATCATGGGCATATAAAGACCAACAGCATCGCCCTTAACGATCCCTAGCTTCTTCAGCCCACCAGCGAATTGATTCACTTCTTGAGCCAATTGCCCATAAGTCACTTTTTTTACAGCCCCACAATCCCCTTCCCAAATGAAAGCGGTTTTATTTTTAAGAGAGACAGCATGACGGTCGAGACAGTTGGCAACAATGTTGATTTTACCGCCGATAAACCATTGGGCCCAAGGAAGTTCCCCCTGAACTGTTTGAGTGTAAGGAGTAAACCATTCGACATTTAAATCTTTGAGTGCCGCATTCCAAAACCAGGAGATATCTTCTTGAGAGCGTTTGATAAGCGTGGGGTAGTCCGCAATGCCGTGCGCCCGCATGAAGCGCGTGACATTGGCGTTTTCAATATAGTCTGATGATGGTTTCCAAATAAAAGAGTTAGTCATGGGAATGATAATGTAGAAGCATCTTTGGCTTGTCTTTTATTTTTTTTCAAGTCTCTATTTTTTTATCTTTTTCCCATGCATTTTACCCTTTAGATTTGCAAGAAGGGTGTGAGTGACTTGTGAACGAAAGGTTCTCAATTTACCAATATCACTTCCGTCAATCAGCATTTGTGCCATTTCGGAAAGAAAGGGATTCCAATCCTTGGGAGGACAAGCATAAATTCGGTCTAGAATTTGATACGGAACGGCGGAGTCTGATGTGGAAACATCAAAGGTATGGAGACGAGTGAGCACTTGGTTGAGTCTGTCTTCAGAAAAGCGAAAATGTCCCTTAAGGTCTAATAAAAAACGGTAAGCTAAGTTTTCTTGAATGTTGAGTGAGGCTGAAAGATATTCATCAATTTTTTGGTGAATCTCTGTGACTAATGTTTGGTATTGCTGATCCCCTGGAGAAATATTTTTGACGAGTATGGGAGATAACGTGAGCGGTGTTCCTACATTATAATGAATATCGGTTTCCATCTGAATTTTGAGAGATTTTTTAGTGATGGCGGTGGCCGTACCGGAAAGACCTATAAAAATAAGGTTTAAGTTTTCCCCTCCTGTTTTTGACAATTCAATCAATGTGTCGACAGCCAAATGGGCACATCCTTTGCGTAGATGCCCTAAGTCCGATTCAATATTTTTTGGTGATGTGGTTGTGTAGTAACCAGCATCCCGCCGTTTCCCGGATCGGTCGACATTGCCTTCCGATCGTGTGCCTTGTGGAAAGATAGCGATGTCGATGTCTTTGGTTGCCAAAGACACTGCAGCTTGACGTAAATTTTCAAAACCGCGGGATGATTTTTTTCGGTCGATAAAAACCATATCCACGGTTTCGATTAATTTGCCAATGCCAAGAACCCGATAGATGAAAGGGTTATCTAAAAAATGATCGCGAGCGGTGATGAAACGAGGTTTCAATTGTCTATTACCTGCTAAGCGTATGGAGCTTAATGCAAAAAAGGTGAGACCAAAATCAAGCTGACTTTTGTGATTGAAGATAAGAATATTTTTTCCGGATAATTCCGATAATTTTTCAACCCCTGTAACTTCCAAACTGCCGCAAAAAAGCTGCAATAGACGCTTGCCCCACATCGAGGCCATGACATCAAATACTTCACGGGCAAAATCTTTGCCAATGTAGTGAAGAGCACGCAAACTGGCGTGGGCTAGTTGAGCCGTATCGATCAGCATCGGTAACAATGGACGCAGACTTTGTTGTGAACGTGTATGCTTTTTAAAAGAAACTTTTTCGGGTGATACCAGAGTTGGGTTAGTTGGTAGAAAGTCCCCGTTAGAAATAAATCCCCGCAATGCATAGGAGGCTGTAAAAAAAACATCGGGAGCCAGTTCCGGATATCGACGCGCGTATTCGGCTAGCTTTAAACTTACCAATACTTCACGCTGATGGGATAACCAAGCTAAACCTAATAAGATAAGAGGAAGAGTTAATTGTGTGGGATAAGAGAAAGAATAATACCCTATCAAAGCAACCGCAGTTATCCCCGATAACCCATTGCGAGGAACGGCCAGAAGATATTCATAGAAGCCGATAGCAGTATTGAATTTTTGAAGCAGGGAGTTTTGTTTGAAGGGTTGTCTTTTTTTAGAGGATACAAAAAGAGCCCCCACACGCCACAATGTGTTGAGCAAAAGTGGAAAATAAAGTGAGATGAGAAAAAGAATAAAAGTGGTCATCACAAAATTTAAGTTAAAGTATACAAGTGTTTTTCAAAAAGCCATTAAAATTGTAGCAAGTGTCTCAGTTTGAAACTTTACCTTAGTCATGCCGGGATGACGATTTTTTTTCTTCGTTAAATTTCAAACTGAGACACTACCAAATTGTCATGATAAATTTTAGCAACTCTTTTGATCAAACAGCGATAACCTAAACAAATAAACTACTGAAATTTTTTTGATTCGTTCATGACCTCACAGGTCATGACGCAACTTGTCATATTGATTAAAAAAGAGAGATGACATTTTTGTTTGAGTTGCACTATGTCTATTTAAAGAGGGAGGTAGATATGGGCTTAAGCGTTGATCAAATATCAACTGCAGGGACTTTTCTTGCCGGTGTAGTTTCTAGAAGAGGGCAAGTGACTCGGGATGATGTAGCAGGTGTGGTGCGGCAGGTGGCTCATCCAAGTCAGCCCGCTACATTAGAAGAAATAAAAGCAGTTTACGATTGGATCCAGTCTCAGTCTCATCTTTTTTCTAGTCCAGTAAGATTCACTGCAAATTATGGTGTTGCTCTTTGGAGTCAGTTTCCCCGTCGTTTGTCGCCCGCAGGGCTTCGTCCGGAACAACAGGCTTGGCAAATAATGTTGCATCGCTTTCAAGCGGAACATGGTCCTGATTTTTTCACCAAGATTGGCCTAGAAGGCGAAGTGCTTACCCGGACTCCCGATTTTTACATCAGTTTTTTAAAAATCCAAGCCCATGAAGAAACAGGGTTGCCTCTTATTTTTTTGTCTCAATTAGAAGCTGATTACTCTCACTTGAAAGGAAGAAGTGATGATAAAAACAGTATTGAATTTTATGCTTCGTTTTTAAATGTTTTACGAGGCTATCCTATTGTTCATTCTTCATCCATGCATCAGGTGGTGCAGGGGAAGATAGCTCAGTTAGAAAAAGAGGCGAGCCAATGGCGTACTTTGTTTCTTAATCATGGTTTATTAGGAAACCGGTCTCCGCATCATCATTCTCTCCGGGGTGTGCATTATTACTATCGGTTGAATCAGGCTATTAAAACCTTGAGACATGTTGATCAACAAATTCAAGCAAAACAGTCTTCAAATCCTCCTCCTCCGAAAGGAGGGAAGTTCGCGCACATAGAGCTTGTTGAAGCCGCGGGTGCTAATGATGTTGGGCCACCCGAGGCTGACACAACTTTTACCAGGCCAGCTTTTGTTCCTCGGATTGTAGGTAATAGGGTTCTTGTACAAGATTGTGCTGAGATGGGGCTAGAAGAAATAGCGGCTTGGTTGGATATGAATGGTTTGGAAAGTATGGAGCCTGAAGTTGTTCAAGCCTTAAAAGATGCAGTGGGGAATAGAGATGCCCAAACGGTAAGCCACATTATGTCTCCTTATCTATCCTCTACGATAGGAGTACGGCCGGCAGTAAATTCGCCAGTTGGTAATCATCCTGGTCTTGCTGTAGGTAGTTTAGTGACAGGAGCTGAATTTGTAAGTGCAGCAGCGGTTACTCTACGGTAATGACTCCGTTGGGTGTGGCCATGCTGGCTTCGTGAAGATCACAATACCAAAAAAAAGTGTCTCCCGGTTGGGCCGTACTCGGCACATCGAAGGTTGTGGCTTCACCCGAAACAATGAAGCCGGTATCAAAGTCTCCTGAATTATCAAACGCATTCTGTGCGGATTCACTGGTGATAGTATGTGTGGTGTCATCGTCATTGATGACTAAAATGGTTTCTCCAGCGCTGGCAGAAATTTCGGTGGGAATAAAAGTCATGCTGTCGATAATGATGGTGGGTTGGTCATGGGTTGTGGAATTGGAAGAAGTGCTGCAAGACGCAAATACACCGGATAAGACTAATAAGATTAATGTGTGCGCAATTTTTTTCATCTTTATTCTGCCGTATCGGTTTTATAAGCCTGAAATAAGTTTTGAAAACCGGCGTCGGCTCGCAACGTGTAGTTTTTTATTTTTTTAGAAATCACCACCCAATTATTTTCATACCACAAAGGCACATAAACAAAGTCGTCGTATACCCTTTGTTGAATTTCATCCAAAATCTTTTTTTGTTCACCCCGATCCGCCGTTTTTTGTGCTTCAACTAGTAAAGCATCTAATTGTGGATTGATGTAAAATCCCCGGTTAGCTCCTGTCGGTGGAGTTTGTGAAGAATGAAAAGCCCAATAATAAATGTCCGGGTCGGTAAGGCCTACCCACGTGAGTGAGTATATCTGAAAATTACCTTGTCGGATGTCGTTGAAAAAAGTGCCCCATTCGTAGGGTTTTACTTCCACTTCAATGCCGATTTTTCTTAATTGTTCCGCCATCAACAACGCCAGTTCTACACGATCTTTTTTGGTGGAAGTTTTGTAGGTAAGATGCAGGCGAGGAAGACTGCCTTCCCCATCCGGATCGGTGAGTCCCGCTTCATCCAACAAGTGTTTGGCTTTTTCCGGATTGTAGGAAAAGGCAGTCATGTTTTGATTGAACGCCCAATGATGAGGAAAAAGCAAAGACGTTGCCGGGGTTGCCATGTTCTTTAATTTATATTGGATGAGTTCATTCCGATTAAGGCCCAGAGCAATGGCTTCACGTACTTTTTTATTCTGCAACACAGGGTCTTTAAGATTAAACCCCATGTAGTTAAAGTTGATGCCTTCGTCTGTTTTTATGTCCAATTTTTTTTCTTTGGCCACTGCTGGCAGTAAAACCAATGGAATGGCATTTTGAACCAAATCCAGACGGCCTTTAAGAAGTTCTAGTGTTCTGAGTGTGTCATCCAAAATGGTTTTAAAAATTAGTTTGTGGTTTTTAGCCATGCCTTCGTAATAGGAATCGAAACGAAGTAGCTCCACTTGTCTGTTCTCCGTCACCTGGCCCAATTGATAAGGTCCGGTGCCAATGGGTTTAAACTGTTCTGTACTCATTTCTTTTGGCAAAATTCCCATTGTTAAACTGGAAAGAAAAGGTGTGTAGGGTTGAGTGAGTGTGATACTTAAAGTTTGTGGCCCCGTTTGTTTTATAGATTCCATTTTGTCAAAATTAGTTTTAAACGGGGATGCTGAATTTTTAAGCGAAGTCAATGTGGCAATTACGTCTTCTGGTGTGAGTTGTTTCCCGTTGTGGAAAGAAACATGAGGACGAAGAGTTATTTCCAGAACCGTAGGACTGACAAAACGGTATTCAGAAGCTAAATCGGGCACTAGTTCTAATTTATCGTTTAATTTAAATAGTCCACTGTAGATAAGACGGCAAATTTTGGACGATAAAGCATCACTGGTGAAACGCGGATCCAACGTTTGAGGAAAACTTTCCACACCGATCACTAACGTATCAGAAGGAATATCCGTGTTGTGATAACAGCCCGAAGCTAAAAAGAAGATAAGCAAAAAAAGACGTTTCATAACTCTATTGAGTTTTTTTCATATCTTGATCTAGAATGCACCAAATTTATGGCCCCTCGTTTGCAAAATTTGTGGTTTGTCGTCAGCTTGGTTATCGCTGTCTATGTTCTGGGTGTCGGTGTGCCGATGCAGATACAAGCTAATTATATTCCGACCGATTTTTCTAAAAAGACCTCACAGGTTGAAAAACAAACTCTTCCTCCTCATTCTTCCGTGGCCCCTGGTTTTATTCAAGTAAAAGCTAGTGGTGAAGAAGCTGTTCCTGGGTCGTTAAGTGACAATAATCTTGAAGAACAATGGAACGCCCGCGAAGATTTTGAAAAACGTTTTGGTGAAGCGTTGGAACATGACAAACGTGCTTTTCCGACACTTCATTATTCTTTCCCCATTCCTCCAGGGCTTAAAGACACCGTTGATTTTTGGATTGCTGTGTTTGGGCGTTACGGTAAGGACCAATATATTTTTAGCGACAAAGATGATGTGTCTATTATCTATGGTGTGCTGGATTTGTCCCGCATGACGCCAGCTCAATATGGATTAAGTAAAGAAGGTTTGGCCAGTTTTAAACGTAAAGTTTTAGAAGAAGAAAAAAGTCAAATTCGTAAGATGTTGCAGACGTTATTGCAAAAACTGCAATCGGGCATGCCTTTAACAGCCGAAGAAGAACGTTTAAATCGCTTATTTAAAAATTCCGCTAGTGCTACGTTGGAAAAAGCGGCTGGTATTTCTCAAATTCGTATTCAAGAAGGCTATAGCCATCGCTTCAAACAATCGATTGTTCTTTCTGGTCAATACATGGACGAAATGGAACGTATTTTTGCTGCTAAAGGCTTACCCGTAGAACTGACCCGTCTTCCGTTTGTTGAGTCGGCTTTTAATATCCGTGCTTTGTCTTCTGCTGGTGCCCGAGGTTTGTGGCAATTTATCGAGCCGACGGGCAAACTGTACTTGAAAGTTGATTCCATTGCTGATGAAAGGTTGGATCCTATTTTATCCACTTACGCTGCTGCGGATCATCTTAAAAACGATTATGATCTTTTGGGTTCTTGGCCCCTAGCGGTTAATTCATTTAATACAGGCCCCGGCCGTATGTTGAAAGCGAAGGACCAATTAAAGACGGATGATATTACCACTATCATTCGTAACTTTGTTAATCCCGGTTATCAGTTTTTTTCCCGTAATTATTATCCGGAATTTTTAGCGGCCCTCACAGTTTATGAAAACCAAAATCATTATTTTGGTCCCATCCAAAAAATGGCACCATTGCGTTCCGATTATTTTTTTCCAGGCAGAAAAGTGAATTTATCCGAATTGGCAGCCCAAATGAACGTGCCTCAAGAGACAATGAAGAAGTTGAATCCCTGTTTGTCTACCGATGTATTAGAAGGTCGGAATGTTTTGCCTGTGGGTTATTTAGTAAAAGTGCCTTATGGTTTGGGGAAAAATTTTGAATTGGCCATGAGAGACATGCATCATGAAAATGAAGACCCCGATTTACCTGTTCTGATGGATGGTTTAGCCTTAGCAAACCCCGCAGATACACCTAAAGCGGCTGTGGCTTCTCCTCCTATTGATCCGGTGGATACTGAACAACCCGATTTATCCCCAAATACCGACACAGTCGGAACCGACGATGTCCCCAACAATGATGTGCCCGGTATGGAAGAAGGGGTCCCTCAGCCCGAAAAATAATTACTCTTAATTTATGTCTTTATCTTTAACCGACGCCCATTGCCATTTAAGTTTTAAAGATTATTCCCCCGAGGAAATCGATGGACTGTTACTGCGTGCAAAAAATCAAGGGGTGGATCGTTTGGTCAACGTGGGAGCAGGAGAAGGTTTTGAAGGAAACCAGCACGCTCTCGATTTGGCCAAAAAATATCCTTTGATGGTGAGTACGGTGGGTATCCACCCGCACGATGCCCAGTTAGTGACCCCTGAAATTGTGGAAGCCTGTCGCACTATGGCCCAGGATGAAAAAGTGGTGGCCATCGGTGAAATTGGTTTGGATTTTCATTACAGTCATTCTCCCCATGATGTTCAACGCCAGGTGTTGTCCCAATTTGTGGAGTTAGCGCAATCAGTTAAAAAACCTGTGATGATCCATGATCGCGATGCCGGGGAAGACACTTTGAATATTCTAAAAAAGCATTTGCCCGATGGAAAAAAAGTCATGATCCATTGCTTTACAGGTACAGCTGAACTCGCTAAAAAATATCTTGATTTTGGATGTTTTCTTTCTTTTACAGGAATTATTACTTTCAAAAAATCATCTGCGCTGCGCGAGGTGGTTGCCTTTACTCCATTGTCCCAAATGTTTGTGGAAACAGATGCCCCTTATTTAACTCCCGAGCCTTTTCGAGGCCGAAGAAACGAACCAGCTTTTGTCCGCCAGGTGGCTGAAAAAGTCGCCGAAATTAAAGGAGTCACTCTTGAGGAAGTGGCTAAGATAACTACTCAAAATGCCCGGCAGTTTTTTGGATTACCCTGAGGGTTTTCTCACCTTTTTTTATCAAAATGAGGAAAAAACACCCCATCTCTTATTAAAACGACTCCTGTCAGCTTTCTTTCCAAATCATTTTGATAGGAACTAATTAAAAAATAATTAATAATATCAATATCTTATTTTTAATAACAAAACTTAACATTATCGTGGAGTTTGGTCTTAAACTTGCTTACAATTAAAGTTATGGCGGACTCTATTACCAGTACAGGCTCAACAGGGACTAACAATACCCAAGACTATTCAGATAGTACCGAAGAAACGGGTTCAACGTCCCAAGATACCGGTTCAACTGATGGGGCTGATACAACCGGTGCGGCTGATGAAACTCAGGACATTCAGGCCTCTGATTCATCCGAGGATACCCCCCCAGCATCTTCAGGGGATGATGGCCAAGCCGATATGGGGGATGATGATTTTAGTTCTGGTGAAAGCACTGTTTACCATGCCGATGATTACGATTCAGAGAGTCCTCAAACAACTTCTACAACCGATGCAGTGGATACAACAGGTGAAGAAACTGTTGAAGACCGCACGGCTTGGTTTGATAAATTACTAGCAGATGCTAAAAATGGGGATAAGGCAGCGCAACAAAGATTGTTGCAAATGTCTAATCCTTTGCCTGTTCAAGATACCGAAATTCTGCAGGATGCGATGAATTCCCAAGATGGTTATAATGAAGAAGGGGAAGAAGACCCAGCCTCCGATTTGTATACAAAAGCATTGGATCAACAAGCTTTGTTGGATGCTTTGGCCAAAAAGGCCACTCTGGGAGCGCGGCAATTCCCTAAAGATAGTGCTTTAGCTAAAGCGTTGTTGGCGCAATCTCAAAGCTATAAGGGGGCTTCTAAAAGTCTAAGTCAGGACATGAAGGCGTTACAGGCCCGTCGTCAGGATGTTCTTGCGGCTCTGAATAATAAAAAATATCAACAGCTTTTGTCACAAAAAGATTCTGGAAAAAGTTTAAGCCCGGATCAAGAAGCCCAATTGGCCCGTTACAACGACAAATACCCTGCTTTTACTGCAGGTCGTGCCGCTTTACATAATAGTCAAAAAGTTCATGCAGCCGAAGTGAAGACTCAAGAAGTTGAATTGGAACCCATGGAAGCTTCCCCTGAAGAACAGGCAGCCAAAGAACAAGAAGAAGTAGCGCAAGAAAAAGTGGGCGCCCTTGCTGATGCTACAACTGAAGAACATGTTCAATTGGCAGAAACAGCCGTGATGGCACATGTGCCGGAAGATATTCGTAAAGAACGTTTGCGAGTTTATCGTGAAAAACAAGAAGCAATCAAGGTCTTCCGTCAAAAGATGAAAGAGGCCAATAATGAGCTGTCTCAAGCAACCGGTGAAAATGCCGGTATGGCCGGAGCGGCTTTTTTGGTTGGTGGACAAACCAAGAAAGGTTCAGGCCAATATCGTTTGCTGCATGAACGGGGGCATCAAGATTTATTAGAAGGTAAGTCCAGCTCATGTGGTTTGGTGTTTTTTGATGGCGAAGTGGCTCGTGCGGCTTACGCCGGTGAAAATGGAACGGTGGGGGTTCATACCGCGGCTTCTTTTTCTGGTAGCCGAGAAGATGTTGAAAAAGGAATGGTAAAATATAATCCTGTCAGTACGGGTTTTAATACCAACCTTCCGATTATGGAAAAAGGGGAAACCCCCGAAGTTTATGGCGTGATGCGTTTTTTTAAACCTTGGGCCGACCGAGCTCACACAACAGCGGCGATGTTGCAACGTCGCGGACGTGAAATAGGCATGGGACGATAAGGGGATGAGGAGATGTTATGGCTAATGTAATCAACGATGCGAAGAGCCAATTGATGAGTGAGGTAGACACCACCGCTCTTCCAGGACAAGATGCCGATGTTTTAGAAGGGCAAGTATTAGCAGGCGTGCTTCCTCCTGTGGCGCCCGGTAAAACAGCTGAAGAAATTGCGCAAGACGCTCATGACAAGTTGGCAGCTATGTCTAAAGCCGACGGAGGGTATTCCACTGTAGACTTGGGTGACGGTGGAAGCAAGGCCGATCGTTGGGTGAAGATTCAAGAAGAAGCAGGTACGTTGGGTTTCGGAAGAAAAATTGTTATTTCAGAACTTAACGGAGCTAATGTGCCTGAAGCGGAACGGAATGCTGTTTTAGCTAAAGTTGATGGAACTACAACCCCATCAGAAACTCCACCACCTCCAGCGCCTCCAGAGGAGACAGGGCCGCCAGAACCGCCGTCAGGTCCTCCGCCACCTCCTTCTGGTGGACGTCCGGGAGGAACTCGTCGGCCACCACCATCGCCACCATCATCGGCTGGAACTCCTCCATCTTCGTCCTCTAGTCCGGGGGCTGCAGGGGGAATGCCTCCAGAGCTTGCTGACTTGGGAATAACTCCCGAACAATGGGATTCCCTGAATCCTGAGGGTCAGGCTTATTTGCAAGAATTGGCGTCAAGTGCTACGTCGTCAGGTAGCCCCTCTCCCGCTGGAACTAGCGGTGGTAGCAGCCCCAGCACTAGTAGCAGTGCTAGCAGTGGCCCCAGTTCCGGAAGTAGGGCCGCCGATTCCGTGGACCGCATGCCATCCCCTGCCGATTTTGCTCCTGTTCAATTAACAGACGCCTCGGGGGCCCCGTTAGTTGATGCTCAAGGCCACCCTGTTCAAGTGATTCAGGCTAATGCTACCGGTACTGGATACCAGTTTGCTGCTGGTACGACTCCAGAACAGCAGGCTCAAGCCGTAAAGTCTGCTGTTTATAATGAAGCACAGCAACTAGGGCTGAGAAGTCATGGAGCCCGTGCGGCTTATGTGCGAGATTTGGAAGCACGCTCTGGTGGGGATCCTATGAAGATCATCGATGAGTTTTCACAAGATGCGCAAGCCCGCTCCTATCGCCAAGCAGGGGATCCCGATCCTTTAGCCAAATATTCAAGTCCCTTAGCGTTTGCTAGAACACAAGCTTTAGGGGATGATCCTACCGATGCAGAAGTGAAAGATTTTAATAAAAAATGGAAAGAAGGTACCAAAGATTTATCTCCAGATGAACAATGGAAAAAAGCCTATGAAGCCGGTACGGATGAAGGCACTAATTATCTTGCGAACTTGCATCTTGTGGATGCCCAAGAGCATGGGCAAGAAAAAGTGAATGTCACCGATTTACAAGCCCGTTATGGTACGGCCTATACTGATACCGACGCTCAAACCATTGCCGACGCTTGGGATAGTTACGCCAAAGACACTTATGATGATAATATCGCCAGCCTTAGGCAGCAAGCCGCTCAAGCTCAAGCCGGTGGTTTAATGGATGAAGCCGGAATTTATAATCGGCAGATAGAAGACCTTACCAGTCAACGCGTTGCTGCTTATAATCAATTGCAAAGCTTGTACGGTTATCCAAAAAAATTATCTCAATTTTTAGGTCAGTATGCTGATGGTAGCCCCCGTTTTCAACCCACCGAAGCTATGGTTGTGGGCGCTAGAAAAGACCGTGAAACACATGGTGAAGGTTTAAGTAACCAGATCAAGTGGGGATATGAAGAAGGTAAGGGTTGGTACGACAAAGGCAAAGAAGTTTTTGATATTGGAAAAGGTGGGGTTGATTTTGTCCGTGCCGAAGGGGACCGAAAACTAACAGCCTTAAAAGAAGCCAGCGATACAAGCAAGTTAACTAAAGCCCCAGATCGCAGAACCGATGGCAAGGCTCTGGTTGAAGGAGACAAGACTTATTCCGAGAAATATGGCAAGGCGGCTGAAGGATCTGCCGGAGCCGAACTGGCTAAAGGGGTCGGTGCGGGAGTGAGCCCTACCGAAGGCAGTATGTTTGCCAAAAGAAGTGATAATGTTGGCCCCGATGGTAAAGTGAAAGATCGCCGTACGCGGAATGCTGAAAATATTGGGGATTACTTGTCTGCCTTGAATCGCACGAAGAATTTTAATCCTTAAATTGAGATTTCGATAGTGCCTCAGTTTGAAACTTTACCTTAGTCACTCACCTTACGCAGTCGTCATTCCCGCGAAAGCGGGAATCCAGTCTTTTCAAGAACTTCTGGATCTCCACTTTCGCCGGGATGACGATTTTTTTCTTCGTTAAATTTCAAATTGTACCACTACCGAGATTTCAAGCTTCTTGACACATTCCTTGTCCTTCCATTATAAGCCACATCTTACTTTTTCTTATAAGGTGGCTTTTCATGAATATTCACGAATACCAAGGCAAAGAGATTTTCCGTAAATATGGTGTGCCCGTTCCGCAAGGGCAGGTGGCTTCAACGGTTGAAGACGTTGAGGCAATTGCTAAAAAAATCGGCGGTGTGGTGGTTGTAAAATCCCAAATTCACGCTGGTGGGCGCGGTAAAGGCAAAGTTTATAAAAACGGGGCATTGGTTTTAGATGGTGGAGTTAAGGTCGTGAAAACCCCCGAAGAAGCCCGTGATGTGGCGCAGAAAATTTTAGGAAATATTTTAGTCACCCACCAAACCGGCCCTCAAGGAAAACAGGTCAATAAATTATTTGTCGAGCAGGGAATTAAAATCAAAAAAGAATATTATCTGGGCCTTGTTGTCGATCGTGCGACGTCCCGTGTAACCTTGATGGCCTCCACCGAAGGGGGCATGGAAATTGAAAAAGTCGCTGAAGAAAGCCCTGATAAAATTTTTAAAGTAGCTGTTGATCCCGCGGTTGGTTTTTTGAGTTACCAAGTCCGTGAATTGGGTTTTGCGTTGGTGTTTGATAAAGATCTGACTGCTAAATTCGCTAAATTTTGTTCCGCCTTGTACCGTTGTTTCGTAGAAACCGACTGTTC
>CAZQCI010000052.1:0-2533 GCA_964592255.1 uncultured Nitrospiraceae bacterium
CGACTTTTTCTTGAGCTTGCGTACGACTGAGCGAAGATAACTCCCCGGTAAAAACAAAACTTTTTCCTTGTAACGGTAAAAGACCACGGTCTTCTATGTTTATAGAAGGACGTACTCCGCGCTCTAAAAAAAGAGAGATGAGTTTTTGATTACGAGTGGATTTAAAATAATCTACAACACTAGTCGCAATTTCAGGACCTACACCTTTTATTTGCTGCATATCTTCCAGTGAGGCAGAAGCGATTTTTTCCAAGGACCCAAAATGTTCGGCTAGTATTTTAGCAATTTGCTCTCCCACATGACGCACACCAAGAGCAAAAATAAAACGGGGAAGACTTTGATTTTTACTGGCCTCAATACCCTCCAAAAGATTTTGAGCTTTTTTATCTTTAAAACCTTCTAAAGTGAGTAATTGTTCTTTGGTCAGTAAATACAAATCGGCAGCATGTTGAATTAAATTGTGAGCCACCAACACATCAACAGTTTCTTTCCCCAAACCTTCAATGTCCATAGCACGTCGCGAAGCAAAATGAATAATGGACCATTTGAGTTGGGCACGACAAACATAACCACCACTACACAAATAATAAGATCCTTCTTGCACCACTGAATTGCCGCATACTGGACATGTAGTAGGCATTTGAAAAAGAGAACTATCTTTTTTTCGCTTGCTGACATTAACAGAAACAATTTCTGGAATAACATCCCCCGCTCTGGCTACTTTCACTTCATCCCCTACTCGTACATCTAAAGATCGAACAATGTCTAAATTATGGAGAGTAGCTCGACTGACGGTCACTCCACCCACATCCACTGGTTTTAAAATCGCCACTGGAGTCAAGGTTCCTTGTCGCCCCACTTGAACAACAATATCTTCAATGATGGTAATTTCTTTACGCGATTCAAATTTTAAGGCAAAGGCCCAACGCGGAGAGCGAGCCCGAGTCCCCAAACTTTCTTGCAATCCAAGATCATTGATTTTTGTGACAATGCCATCAATTTCGTAATCTAGCTCATCCCGACGGTCAGCGAGCTCGGAATGGAATGCCAGAATATCATCAACACTACGACACAAGCGAAAAAGAGAGTTAACACGCAAACCCCACGATTGGAGAGTTTCCAACACTTCAAGCTGGGTAGCCGGCTTCCATGAATCGGAATAAAGAAGAGAATAAAGATAAATATCCAAAGGACGTTCCGCTGCAAGTTGTGGATCGAGCTGACGAAGCGAACCACTAGCCGCATTGCGCGGATTAGCAAAAGCTTGGCTCTCATCCCCTTCTTCAATCAATTTTTTATTAAGTTTCTCAAAACCAGACAAAGTCAGCAGCACCTCTCCTCTTAAATGCAAAACTTTTGGAATGGAGGAACCGGTTAATTTAAGAGGTAAGGATTTGATGGTTTTGACATTTTGAGTCACATCTTCGCCCGTCACACCATCCCCACGAGTACCCGCTTTTGTGAAAATGCCATTTTCGTACACTACCTCTACCGATAAACCATCAAACTTAGGATCAACAATATAAGTTAAATCATCAGAAGCAGAATCTTTCCGGATTCTTTTATCAAAGATCTCCACATCTTCACGTGTAAATAAAGACTCTAGACTCAGCAAAGGAACTCGATGAGGAAACGGCGGCAGAAAATCAGCAGGAGCTCCCGCGACCCGCTGCGTAGGAGAATCGGACGTTGCCAATTCCGGAAAAGTATTTTCCAACTGTTTTAGTTCCGAAAACAAAACATCGTAAGCCGCATCAGAAATTTTTGGCTGTCCAACAACATAATATAGGCGATCATGTTCTCGAATTTCCGTTCTTAATTCTAAAATTCGCTGCTCTGCTTTTTTCTTATCCATCGCCATAGTTAAGCTATAAGATTTCTATTTAAATCCCCCAGAGGGGGTTCTATTCCCCGCCACTTGTGGCGAAGAATCATTTATTCTTGCTACTCCGCTGCTTGCGGCGGCATTCTTCATTTTTAAAAAATTTGAATTAAGGTTAATAAGGTTTTTTTTCCAATTGACCCATCCATAAAACACATAACAAAAGTAGATTAGAAAAATAAAAAATCCAAACGGCCCCCAAAATTAAAGCCGCCAATGAACCATAAACCAAATGGTACCGATCCATCGAATAAACTGTATAGGAACGAAACAATAAACGCGCCAATTGTAATAAAAAGGCAAAAACAAGCCCTCCCAAAGCGGCATGTCTCAGCTTAATACGACGCGCAGGCAATAAAATAACCATTAAAAAAAAGGCCACCCAAGAAACCAAAAATAACCAAGCATTACCCGTCAACGAGTAAGACCAATGAAATTTCATTCCCCATCGATGTAACAAATCGCTTACTAAATGAAACCAAGATGGCACCGATAGAAGAAAAGTCATTCCCATCACAAAAACTAAAAAGAAAAAGCGCGTCATTAAAAAATGACGTTTATCCTTAAAGCCCAATAATCGATTAAGTGTATGCTCCAAATTAGCGAGCATAAAATGCGCCACCCAAAAAAGAAAAAATACTCCAAACCATC
>CAZQCI010000052.1:2543-3658 GCA_964592255.1 uncultured Nitrospiraceae bacterium
CATCCACCCGTCCCCTTCTGTTCCACCACATTTTTTAAGTTGTGTATAAACCCTTCTTTAAGAGTAGGACTGATGGTTTCAAGCATTTCTGAAATTTTTACAAAATAAACATCCGACTGTCCGACAATGTGACCTAAAACAGAAATAACAATGAGCAAAATAGGCAGGATCGATAAAACGGCATAAAAAGATAAGGCTGCAGCTAAAGTCATGCCGTCTAACTCACGATAAAGCTCAAAAGTACTTTTGATGTTGAAAGCATTTGTTTTCACTCAAACCCTTCGACAAGCTCAGGGCGTTCCATGAACATGGTGAGCTTGTCGAACCATATCTTTCATTAACTTTTCTTAAAAATTAATTTTACAGGAACAGAATTAAAGCCAAAATGTTTTCTAAGACCGTTGGTTAAATAACGTTGATAAGAAAAGTGGACTTTTTCAGGAAAATTACAACGAATTAAAAAGGTGGGCGGCTTAATAGCCACTTGTTTAATTCCGGAACACTCCACATTACGCCCTCTAAAAGTAGGCAAGGCGTGGGAAGCCACTAATTGTTTAAATATTTCATGCAAATGATTTTCAATCGGTCTTTTTTCATATTCAGCACGAACAGACTCAACAGCCGGAAAAATTTTATCAACACCCATCCCTGTTTTTGCAGAGAGAAAAAGAGTAACTAGCTGGCTGGACAAATTAAACTTTCGCTCCAACTCCTTTTTAAAATTTTCTTTACTCGATTGGCTCCTGCCTACATCCCATTTATTGACAAGAATAATCATCGCTTTAAAGCGCTTTAAGGCTTCCCCAGCTACATGTATATCTTGTTCTGTCACTCCTTCAATCCCATCAATAAGAAGAAGAGCTAAATCGGAGTCGTCCAATACTTTTAAACTTTTCATGACCGAAAAAACTTCGATGGAATCTTTAATTTGCCCGCGCTTACGGATACCGGCTGTATCTACAAAACAATAATCATGACCATCGTAGGACAAAAAAGTATTAATCGGATCTCGTGTCGTCCCGGGAGTATCATCAACAATGGCCCGTTCATCGCCAAGCATACGATTCAGCAAGGTAGATTTACCAACATTAGGCCGTCCAATTAAGCACAGCTTA
>CAZQCI010000052.1:3668-14186 GCA_964592255.1 uncultured Nitrospiraceae bacterium
GGTAGGGGCCGCCATGGCTTCGGTAGATTTTTTGGATTTTTGATTTTTTGCAATTTCCACCACGCGATCAAGAAGCCGACCTACCCCACGTCCCGTTTCAGCCGAAACGGAAATAGGATCATCAATGCCTAATTCGTAAAATTCAGCTGGCAAAGATTCTTCCTTAACCGAATCGATTTTATTCACGGCAAAAAATTTAGGTTTTTTAATCTGCCGGACTCGTGCTACCCATTCGCGATCTAAAGCCGTCACTCCAGCACGGCCATCCATTAACAGAATAAGAATATCGGCTTCTTCAATACCGGCATAAGCTTGGTCGGTTACCTTTTTTTCCAAACGGCTTGTCGCAGCAAATTCCAAACCTCCAGTATCAACCATAGCAAAGGACACACCATCCCACTCGCTCTCGGCATATTGCCGATCGCGGGTAATCCCTGGACGGTCCTGGACTAGCGCCCTTCTTTTCCCAAGAATACGATTAAAAAGGGTGGATTTTCCAACATTAGGCCGCCCCACAATGGCTACAAGTGGTAAATTCATGAGGGACAGGAATATAAAGAATGGAAGGACGAATGTCCAGGAATCAGACGGGCCGCGCCTCAGAATAGCTATATTATTCTTATTATGATTTCTTCATTTGATCCGCAGCGTGGGCTGCTTCAACAGTATCCTTGCCTTTTTTAGAAGCAAATTCCGAGCTTGCTCCAGCAATAGCTTCAGTTCCTTTTGCAGCAGCTTCCGCTACCGATGATGGGTCATGTTTTTTACTGGCTGCCGCAACACTCAATCCAGTTTGCACACCTGCATTAGCTAATTTAGCTACTTTAATACCTGTTTGAATTCCTTTTACAGTTTTAGAAACATCCTCAGCACCTTTCGCCACTTGAGATGCCGCCTTAATGGCCTTGACCCCTTTTTCAGCTCCTTGAAGAGCTGTACCTGCTGCACCTGCACCTACAACAGACAAAGCAATAGTAGCAATATCAATGCCTATTTCGGTAGCTGTGGCCGCAGCACTTCCTACTTGTTGCAGCTTAGCTGCTTGATCTGCATCTCCCTTTGTTCCAGCTTCCTGAATCGCATGCATGGATTCAGCCGCTGATGGAGTGCTTCTTTTAGAATCAATACCTCGAGTACTCATAAGATCTCCCTTCTCAAGAAAAATTAAACCGTACCATCTTGCGACTTCATCACGTCCAAAGTCGCCTTGGCACTACCAGAAACAGCAGAATTACTACCTGCAGCCGCGGTAGACGTCACCGTTTGCTGACTATTAGATTGTTTTTGTCCATCCTTATTTAAGGCATGATCCATCAAAAAATTGGACTGATCTTTTTTCTGAACAAGTTGTGAGACAAGATTTAATTGTTCTTTTTGTTTTTTAGTTTCAACCTGAACATTAGCTTCAGATTTTCTGGCAAAAGAATCACCCAATTTTCCTAAACCCAAAGCTCCCAAGCCCACGATAGCCCCAATCGGTGGAGCTATAAACATCAAGACCAAACTAGCAATACCGGCAACAGCAGACCCAATCTTAAAAAATGTACTCAATCCTTTTTGCGAAGTACCCGCACCCATGGCTGTGTTATTCGCCATGTCTTCTTGGCTTTTTAAAAATTCATCGCCCGTGTTAACTGCTTCCGAGTTACCAATATCCTTCGTTAATTCGTTAGCATCAATCTTGGGGGGGCCTCCTTCATCCTTCATCGTAATAGAATCAAGATCTTGATGCCCTGAAGCAGCATCTAAAGCCGAAGTACTGGAAGGCTTAGGAACTGCTGGAGCTGAAAGGCCTGTAGGTTTTGCACTTGAAGTTGACGCCAAATTTGGAGTGGAAAGCTTGAGAGAAGAGGTAGCTGCATTGGCTACCTGAGAACCACCTGCCATTTTTGTTGTTTCCATCGCCATAACGTCTCCTCTTTTCTATTATCGGCTCTCGCTAGGGGCAAAGTTGCTTCTGGGGGTTTAAACCCCCATTTTGAAATTTTACATGACTTTCACAGAGATGACTAGGAAGAAGAGATTGGAGACACGAACGCAGTCTATAAAAGGCTCGGCTTCGCTCTCGTAGAGCAGGTAATCAATCTGAAAATTAAATCTATTCTGTGGCAGGGGGGGGAATTGAACCCCCGACCAAGGGCTTATGAGTCCCCTGCTCTACCCCTGAGCTACCCTGCCAAAAAGAAGAGGCTGTCTATAAAACACCAGTGATTGGCTTGCAAGTTTTTTAAGGAATGTCCAACACGATAAGAAGACTATCTTGATCCTTTAAAGTATCAGTGTAACCTTTATCATGCAAAAGAAAGGTCGCTAAAACTTCCGAATCCCCATCCCCATCCCAATCGATAATCTGGAAATCACTGATAGCCCCATCAAAACGAGGAGAGTTCCAATCTTCCTGAAAACCATACCCCGTCCAAGTTAAACGCACAATTTGTGTATTTTTAATGGAAGGTACCACACCAATGACCTTCTTAAAATATCCTTCATTCTTAACTACATATACAGAAGGTTTGTGATTCCATTCCTTATTCGTCTGTTGGTAAGAAACTGGTGGGCAACTTCCCGGCATTAAAACCGATGGATCACAAGGAGGCGCTTCCAACTCGTTCACTCTTTTTTGAACACCTAAAGCAGAAAGAGACCGTATAGAAATAGGTATAAAAAATCTATTATTATCAATATCTTGTGGACTATTTCTTTGGAATCCACTTAAATAAGAAGCAGAACCACCGTACGTCTCGCCGCTCGTCCATACTTTTCTATATTTGGGCTCCTTTTCGTAATAAGAAAATGAACCCGTCGACGGGTGCAAGTAGATAAAGCCCGGTTTCATATCAGGCTCTAAATTCCCCATAATAGAAAAGAGAGAAAAAACACTTTCTGTAGATAACGTTTTGGGTAAATCAAGAGCCCTCCCCATTTTTAAAGAAACCGGAGACTCACCTTCCATAAGAAAAACAGGCCCACTAAAATCATCGTCCCCTAATCTTTTTTGAGCCACTAAATGAGAAGTTTGGTTCCAAGGAATAACATAAAGATAATAAGAAAACTCTTTAAGGGCTTTCAGTTTTTCCCCTTCCACCGTGGCGATAACAGAATAGGCTTCACCATTTTTAAGGCCGGACAATACAATTTCGTCACGGCCATCATGGTCAACATCATATAAAGCCAACTTAACCCAATGAGTTTGAGGACCGGCTTGCTGCTGAAAAGTCTGATTGAGTTTTCCGCTCTTCACCTGATAACCCGTCACTTTTTGATCACTGAGTGTAACAACATCCTGCCCTGTTCCTAAAACAGGCCCTGTTGCCACCCCAATCAAAGTCTCACGGATGCGGGGGGAAGACCAAAGAGTACCGGGATAATCAGCCCTGGCCGTTAAAGAAAAACTCAAAAAAAGCCCAAAAAGGTAAAAAAAAGATTTCATCAAGGGCCTTTATATAGCCCAATTGAGCTTTGAGGTCAAAAAAATACCCCTAGGCGATTTAAAAAAATATGTTAAAATAACTAGTTAGCAATGGGGTTCTTGTGGGGGCTCACCCCCCCACCCTAACAACTCTCAAAAAGAACCATCCGATAATAATTAATGAGAGGTCTTTTATGTCTGATGTAAGCAAAACCGGTTCCAGCAGCTCTGCAACGGATACCATGCAAACAGGTTATCAATCAGGTGATCCTACGGGAGGCGCGGCACCTACTTCTGGGGAAGATACCGGCAGAAACATGAATACAGACACTGCTTTTGCAATCAACACCTCCCCTGCAGCTCGAGTATCCAATATTGCCACCCTACAAAACGAGTTTCCCGATGATATCAAGCAATTTCAGGCTGTGCAGCAGGCTAAAAGAGACCAAGCATCTATTGCAACTGAAGCGAGACAATCTCAGCAATCAAATTACGGGTTAGTACAAAACGCAGAAACGGGTGAATATGAATGGGCCGCTTGGGATAATAGTGGTGTAGGTAGACCGGATGACGAAACTGCGGCAAGCCAAAAATACGAAGCAACCAATATGCAGGCCTTCTCTTCCAGCAATGTAGAAGATACTTTATTGGCCTTTGACGAATCTGAAAACAAAACAGGTTCTGACAGTTCGGATGATAGTTATTATTATGGAGAGGATACCTCGAAAACAATTTCTTAAAAGAAGGGAGTTTTATGGGAAGTTCTTATAATCAACAATATGTCGATGCAACCAAATATCAAGCCGATCTCAATAAAGAAATCGCTCTCGCTTCAAACGCTACCGATTTAGACATTGCCAAATTACAATCGGATGCGGTTATCCAACAAGCGAAAATAGACGCTGAAATTCGTGAGAAAGAACTTTTCGCAAATAAAGAGATCCAACTGGAAGCTTTACGTGTCCGCGAAAAAGAAGCCGTGCTCCAGTATAAAGTAGATTGGAAAAACGCGCAAAATGATGCTATTAGGGCAGAGGCTTCCATCATCTCGGCCAACGCAAACATGGTTGAAGCCGAAGCGGAGCGAGAAGACAATGAGTACGATCATGAAGAGTATATGGCCCGTTACGACAACAGTGATTCCAGCTATTGGTATGGGGGGGGATGAGATCATGGGCTTATTAGCCCAGGGAAAAGGGGAAAGCGATGGCAGAACAAATTCAAGATCCCATGGAGTTTATTTGGGAAAAAGTTCCTAAAACTAAAGAAGGCTTCATCCACTATTTACCAGGAGATATTCCTTATCTTTACCGAAATGGCTTTGTCGACACGGTTCGCTTTACTTATCAACAATGGAAGGATGTCTTTGAAGATTGTAAACAGTCGGATGGCTCTTACCTTGTCTCACAAGATAAGTTTTTTTCTCTCCGGGTTTTTCGATATTCAGGCCCGGTTTTTCAACCCTTCGACTCCTCCAAAGTACGAGAAGGAGAATGGACGGATGAAGACCTACAAAAACTGTTTGACCGAAGCATCAAACCTTCTTCCACCATTACCCAAGACATTTTTTGGAATAGTGTAAAAGCCCTTAAAAGCCAAGGGCTTGTCAAAAATGGGAACTTACTGGTCAACGACACGGTTAAAAAACAATTAGATTATCTCATTGAACGATTCCCTTCTCCTCGTCGACGTCTTGAAAAAGAAGTCACACGCTTACGTGAAGAACGTGAAAGCCAAGTGCGTCAAGTCAGTAAAGACCGGGACGCCAGCCTTTTTGTGGAAGGAAAAATCGCCAGCGAATCAAAACTAGAAGCGTTTAAAAAATTAGAGTCGGCTGCCCCCATCAAAACCGCAAAACAACCCTCTTCTTCAGCTCAAACCATTGACATCAAAAAATTAAGAAGACCTGGAAAAAAAATTAGTGGGTGATCACTCCCCCCAACCCCCTCTTATACTAAGAGGGGAAAAATGCATCCCTCCCCTTAGTCATGACAGGTTGATAGTCTCAACGAGATCTTTTAGGAGTAAGATTATAAAATAATCAATTAGTCTCCCGCCAACGGCGGATGATTATCTTCATGGTGAGAAATAGTAGGTTTGCTTTCTTTAAGCAAACGGCGTAGCGTTTTAATTTCTCGGTTTTTGGCATGTAATTCCATCACTCTAAAAGCTCCGATAGCGGCTGAAAAAAGAATCCCCACACAAAATAGCATGAGCATCAGATAGTTTAAAGAAATGGGAGGTGACTGCCATTGCCAGATTAACGGCATCTGAAAAGCAATGGATACTTCGTTAGTCATGTTAGAACGAAATAGATTCAGAAAAGCAAATAAGAAGAGCGTGATAAAACAATATTTTAAAAAATGAAGCATGTTTAGAAATTTTTCATCAATTTCTTATAAGTGTCAAAGATAAATTCTGGCAACACTCTCAACTCGCCAATAACAGGCATAAAATTAGTATCCCCAATCCATCGTGGAACCACATGATAATGTAAATGCTGCTCAATACCAGCCCCAGCCGCTTTTCCCAGATTTAAACCGACATTAAAACCTTGAGGTTTAAGGGTTTTCTTCAACACTTTAAGAGAACGACTGATCAGACTCCCTATTTCTTGATGTTCTGTTGTAGTCAGCTCGGAGAAGTCTGATAAATGACGATAAGGAACTACCATTAAATGTCCATTGGAATAAGGATAGCGATTCAGAATCACAAAGGCTTTACGCCCATGATGAAAAATAAGATTGTCTTTGTTCTTTTTACGGCTACTCGGCAAAGTGCAAAAAACACAGCCTTCTGGCTGATGGGCCCCGCTTACAAACTCCATTCTCCAGGGAGCCCAAAGTGATTTCATGAATCCCCCTGTTCATGAGAACTTTTATTAATTCTTTCTTTTAGCTCCTTACCCACCTTAAAAAAAGGAACTTTACGAGTATTGACGTAAACGGAGGCTCCTGTTTTAGGATTACGCCCTTGGCGTGATTCACGAGTACGGATTTCAAAACTACCAAAACCCCGTATTTCAATGCGATCCCCACGACTTAAAGCATCCGTCATTTTGTCAAAAACAGCATCGATAATTACTTCTACTTCTTTATGTGGTAAATGTTTGAGGCGGGTCCCCAACAGCTCAACTAAGTCGCTCTTTGTCATGGATAAAAATCAAAAACCCCACTATGCAGTCGGAACAACTCTCCAACTCTTGAGAGTACGGTTTTTGAAAAATTCAAAAAAGCTGGTTTAAGTTTAAAGAATAAAACCAAACCGGACTATCCAACCCAGTAAAAGTCCGGTTGAAAAAATCAAGCAAGGCATTCGAACGACCTCCATTCATAAGAAACTCAAAAGGCGATTCGAATTTTTTAGGCCAAATCACAGGGGTGCTTTGAGGTAAACCTGCCATTTTTTTTGCTTCATCAATGGCATCATAAAGCGTTCCCATCTTATCAATAAAACCCAACTGCAAAGCTTGGTCACCCGTCATCACACGACCGTCCGCATAAGGAAGCAATTTTTCCATTGGCATATGTCGTTCTTCACTGACAGCTCCCTTAAATTGGGCATACATATTATCGATAATACCCTGTAAATAAGCTCGTTCTTCAGGTGTCATCACTCTAAAAGGAGATCCTACATCCTTAAGCTTACCGCTTTTAATCACACGACTTTCCACTTTGGCCCATTTAAGCAACTCTTCAGCAGAAAGGCTTTCCATAATGACGCCAATACTTCCTGTAATGGTTCCGGGGCTTGCAAAAATTTTATTGCCAGCCAAAGCAATATAATAACCACCAGACGCGGCTACTGTACCCATAGATACAATCACCGTTTTCTTTTCTCGTAATTTTTTCAGTTCCGAAAAAATTTCTTGCGAAGGAGCAACCGCCCCTCCCGGAGAGTCAATACGGACAACAACAGCCTTAACTTGTTTGTCTTCTTTAAAATTGTCGATCTTTTTTAAAGCATCAGAAGAATCGAAGATAGGACCTTGCACTTCTAAAATGGCCACAGACGAGTTCTTTAAAAAAAAAGAACGCCCTCCTTTGGCCACTGAAAGAATGGACATGAAAAGAGTAATAAAAAACGCAAACACAAAACCGGTAACAAGGATGAAAAAAATTACAGGATGCTTGCGCATGAGAAATCCCTGATTATTTCATGATATCTTCAAGACGGACAGTAGCATCCCCCTGCTTGGCCAAAAATTCCTTCATATCTTCTTTTTCAAGGTTTTTTTGGTGATTTTTGATGCTCAAAATCACGCGGCGATCACGATCATCGTGTTTTTTAACTTGGGCCGTGACTTCATCACCTTCCTTAAAATTATCTTTAGCCACAATTTTTCCACGGGCAGAAAGATCGGCATTGGCAATAAAACCAACAACACCATCACCCAAGTTAAGCAAAAGACCTTTAGGATCAATTTGAGTCACAACACCCGTCGCCACAGAACCAACTGGATGCTTCTGCAATAATACGCTCCAAGGATCGTCACTGAGTTGTTTTAAACCCAAAGCAAAACGTTCATTGGCTTTATCTACTGTAAGAACCACTGCATCCACTTCCTGCCCCTTTTGGAAAAGTTCGGAAGGATGCTTGGAGTCTTTGTTCCAGCTTAAATCGGAAACATGGATTAAGCCGTCAATTTCTTCCCCTTCCATGCCTACAAAAATTCCAAAATCAGTAATGTTACGAACAACACCATGAACTTTTGTTCCCGGAGGATATTTTACAATAAGATTATCCCAAGGATTAGGTTCTAGCTGCTTCATTCCCAAGGAAATACGATGATTGTTGGCATCAACATCCAAAACAACAGCATCAATTAATGTGCCCAACTTCACAACTTTAGAAGGATGTTTGGCTTTTTTGCTCCATGTCAGTTCAGACACATGAACCAATCCTTCAATGCCATTTCCTAATTCAACAAAAACACCATAATCAGTGATGTTCACCACTTTTCCTTGAACGCGGTCACCGGGAGTGTATTTTTGAGATACTTCCAACCAAGGATCGGGTTGTAATTGCTTCATCCCCAATGCTACTTTAGCAGTGGCTTGGTCATATTTAAGAACCGCTACTTCAATTTCATCTCCAACTTTAAGAACTTCATTAGGATGAGAAATGCGGCCCCAGCTCATATCAGTAATATGAAGCAAACCATCAATGCCCCCTAAATCCACAAAAGCTCCGTATTCAGTAATATTTTTAACCACCCCACGAAGCACTTGACCTTCGCGTAGGTTTCCAACAACTCTTTACGACTGGATTCGCGTTCTTTTTCCAACACAGCACGACGGGATAAAACAATGTTTCCCTTTTGCTTGTTGAGTTTTAAAATTTTGAATTGATATTTGTGCCCAATTAATTTGTCCAAACTTTTAACTGGTTTGAGATCGATTTGAGATCCTGGAAGGAAGGCCTTAATACCGCCCAAATTAACCGACATCCCTCCTTTAATTTTATTAACCACTAAACCTTCAATGGTTTCATCTTTTTCAAAAACAGAAGCCACTCTATCCCAGGCTTCCACAGCATCAGCCCGTTCTTTAGACAACACCATCAAACCACGGTCATCTTCAAATTGTTCCAAGACGACCTTAGCCTTATCACCAATTTGTACAGTAATTTGGCTATCGAAATCACGAAATTCCTCAATATCGATATACCCTTCCGATTTAAGCCCGACATCGACCACAACCGAATCCCTTGTGATAGCCACAACGGTTCCGTTTAATAGGCTGCCTTCCTTTACATCGACTTTTTGGTTTTGTTCTTCAAATAATGCTTTAAACGTGGTTGATGATTGACTTACTTCCATAATATTAGGATCTCCTTAAAGTTTTTTTTAAAAACAAGGGTTGGGTACTAAACGTAAACCCTTAAATTGTCAATCTTTTATTCCTTTAGCTTGTTCAAAATTTGGAAAAAACCAGGGAAAGATGTCGCCACACACGCTGTATTCTCAATAACCGACTCTCCATCGGCTTTTAAAGCAGCTATCGCTAAACTCATGGCTATCCGGTGATCCCCATGGCTTTGAAAAACTCCCGACTTAAAAGAATTCACCCCAATAACCGTAAATCCCTTTTCTTGCTCCGTAATGGGGACGCCCAGCTTGGCCACTTCAGTCACAATCGTTTTGATGCGATCACTTTCCTTAACGCGTAATTCCCCAGCATCCGACACATGGCTCACGCCGTGGGCAGAAGCCGCCGCAATGGAAAAAATGGGGAGTTCGTCGATTAAATTGGCAATGACATCCCCTTGAAGATCATAGGATTGAAGAGCAGATGTCTGCACAACCAAATCAGCACAAACTTCTCCTCCCACATCTCTTTCGTTTTCCAAAGTAATGTGTGCCCCCATTTTTTGTAACACAGGCAGTAAAGCCTTTCGAGTTGGATTCAGCCCAACCGACTTGATCGTGATCAAAGAGTTGGGAACAATAAGGCCTGCCACTAAGAAAAAGGCCGCAGAAGAAAAATCCGTCGGTACAGTCATCGTCAAAGGCTTAAGACGCTCCACGGGAGAGACTATCACTTTTTTATCTAAACACTGAATAGACACCCCCATCGCTTGCAGCATTTTCTCGCTATGATTGCGTGACTGAGCCGGTTCTTCGATAGTCACAGGGCCATCAGCATACAAAGCCGCCAGCATGATAGCTGACTTTACTTGAGCAGAAGCCATAGGCAATGTGTGAACACTATTGCCTGCCGTAGGATTTTTGCCATGCACAGTTAAAAGACGTCTCCCTTGTTCAAAACGGACCGAAAATCGCCCACCCATTTTTTCCAAATGTTTAGAAACCCGTTCCATCGGGCGCTTATCTAATGAGGCATCTCCCACCAAAACCGACTCGAAAGGCTGCGCAGAAAGAAGCCCCATCATGAGGCGAATAGTCGTCCCTGAATTACCACAATCCAAAAATTCTTGAGGTGCTTTAAGAGAATGAAGCCCACGCCCTTCAATTTTAAGCTCATCCCCAGGCTTTAAATCTTCGGGCGCATGAGACATGTTCACACCCAATTGTTGTAAAATACGCATGGTACCCAAAACATCTTCCCCTAAAAGTAGCCCTTTAATACTGGACACCCCTTCTGCAA
>CAZQCI010000053.1:0-14080 GCA_964592255.1 uncultured Nitrospiraceae bacterium
ATTATTGGCCACGAAGGACGTGATTACTTTCCTCTTCTAGGTGCTATTTTTCTCTATATTTTTATTAATAACTTGATGGGTGTTATCCCTGGTTTTAGTCCTGCGACAGAAAATATTAATACAAACCTGGCTTGTTCACTGACAGTTTTTATTTATTACAATTATGTCGGCATTAAGAAGCAAGGACTTGTGAACTATCTCAAACATTTTATGGGGCCTATTTGGATGTTAGCACCCCTCATGTTTCTCATCGAACTGGTGAGTCATTTTGTCCGCCCGGCGTCTTTAGCAGTTCGTTTGCTAGGGAATATTACGGGCGATCACGTTGTGTTGGGAATCTTCTCCGGCTTGGTGCCGTTGTTGATTCCTGTTATTTTCTTGGCTTTGGGAGTCTTCGTGGCTTTTTTACAAGCCTTCGTATTTACACTTCTCTCCACTGTCTACATTAGTTTAGCGGTGGCGCATGAAGAACATCATTGATGTTTAAAAAAACGGGTGGAGACTTTTGGATTCCGGCAGGTGAGGAAGATCAAGAGCGAAGCTTTGAAAGCCGGCGATCCGGTTTTCGTCAAGATGGTAAAAATTACGGACGGAGATTTCAGAAGTCTTATTTTAAGGAGCTCTTATGAAGAAGTTCATTTTTGTTTTGATGTTTGTTTTAGCTCAAGCCGCTGTAGTTGGTTTGGTACACGCTCAAGAATCTCACGGAGCTAGTGGTTCCTCCGATTCCAACAGCGGGTTAGCTTTGGCCGCTGGTTTGGCCATTGGTTTAGCCGCTTTCGGTGGTGCCTTGGCTCAAGGAAAAGCCGCTGCCAGTGCTTTGGAAGGTATTGCCCGTAATCCTGGAGCTGCCAATAAAGTTCAAACCCCAATGATCATCGGTTTGGCCTTGATCGAGTCCTTGGTTATTTACGCGCTGCTCATTGCCTTTATGTTGCAAGGCAAAATTCACTAAGTGGTTTTCATTTTTTGATAACAATCCCCCCTTTCCAAAAGATTGGGGGGATTTTTTTTGCCCTTTTTTATAAGCAACTTCCATGACCTATTGCCGATAATAATAAAAGGAGGCTTGCCATGGAAAAAAAGAAAAAAGCTCTTTTAGACGAACCTTTAGAACTTCCTCCTTTAAAACTAGTGTCTTGCCAGGAGGATGTGATTCCCATCGCTAATCAGCGGCTTTATAGAAAAATCATCAATAATCTCAAATCGATGTCTAGTTTGGTAGAGGGAAGCTCACTGCCGAAGGAAGCCTATAAACCCTTTAAAAGTTCTCTGATTCACTAAATAAAGTAGGGAGAGGTGTTTAAGGTATTTCTTTAAAAAAACTCCTGAACATGGCACCGCTCTCTTATAGACAACCCCAATATAGGGTGTTATAGGAAAAGCGTGGATCAGCTTCGCTACATTGCAGTAGAAGGGCCCATTGGCGTGGGCAAAACATCCCTGACCACCATGCTGGCTCAAGATTTCAAGGGCCGGCTGATTCTGGAGGAAGCCTCCGAAAATCCCTTTTTAGGCCCTTTTTATCAAAATCCCGATCAATATGCGTTTCAGGCTCAAATTTTCTTTCTTCTCTCGCGCTATCGGCAACAAGTAGAACTCAAACAACAAGACTTATTTAATCAAGTGACGGTGTGTGATTATATTTTTGCCAAAGACCAAATTTTTGCTTCCTTAAACCTTACTCCGGAAGAAATGGATTTGTATGACAAGGTCTATCAGCTATTAGATGCTCGCCTCCCAAAACCAGATTTAGTTATTTTTCTTCAAGCCAATGCTGATGTGCTGATGAACCGGATTAAAAAAAGAAAAATTTCCTATGAAAATGGAATGGATGGGGAATATATCGATGCCTTATCCCAAGCGTATAGTCGGTTTTTCTTTCGCTATTCAGATACCCCGCTTTTAGTTGTGAATACGTCTGGAATTGATTTTGTGAAAAATGAAAAAGATTATGATACACTCAAAAAAGAGCTATTAGGGATGTTGAAAAGCGGCAAGGATAAGCATTATGTCACCATCGATAGCCGATAAGAAAATTATGTCTCATCAAATCAAAAAACCAGAAAGCAAAGTCACGGTGCCCACGTTAATGAAAATGTATCAGCAGGGGGATAAAATAACCATGATCACCGCTTACGATTACACGATTGCCCGCTTGGTGGATGGGGCGGGTACAGATATGGTGTTAATCGGTGATTCGTTAGGTATGGTTGTTCAGGGGCATTCCAGTACTTTACCGGTAACGATTGAAGAACTCATTTATCATACGCGTTGTGTGGCTGCCGGAGTGAAGCGAGCTCATGTGATGGCGGATATGCCTTTTATGTCGTATCAAGCCAGTTATGAAGAAGCTGTAAAAAATGCAGGACTTTTGCTCAAGGCTGGAGCCGAATCCGTCAAATTAGAAGGCGGGGAGGAATTGGCCGATTTAGTTTGGTATCTTACTAAAATCGGTATTCCTGTTATGGCGCATGTCGGTTTAAAACCCCAGTCGGTTCATTTAATGGGTGGCCACAAAGTTCAAGGGAAAACTAAAAAAGAAGCCGATCAGATTATTGAGGATGCAAAAGTTTTAGAGGAGGCCGGAGCTTTTTCATTGCTACTAGAAGGTATTCCTGTGGAAGTGGCCGACGAGATTACACGTAGCGTGCAAGTGCCCACTATTGGCATTGCGTCTGGCCCCAAGTGCAGCGGGCAGGTATTGGTGGTTTACGATATTTTAGGAGCAAATCCAGATTTTTCCCCGCGCTTTGTTAAAAAGTATGCCGACCTTCATTCGATGACCCAAAAAGCATTTAAGGATTACATCCAAGAAGTTAAAAGTGGTCAATTCCCAGCGGAAGAACATTCTGTTCACCAAAATCTTGTGATGGTGAAGGGTGAGAAAAATTAAAGAACTTATCTTAGAAGTCAATTTATAGTTTAAGTAAATATGCGCACCCTTTTTTCTCCTGTCCAACTTCAAAAAATCTGCCTTCAACTCAAGCGTCGAGGAAAAAATATTGGCGTGGTGCCTACCATGGGCTATTTGCATGATGGTCACGTGGCCCTCATGAAAAAAGCAAAAGCCCAATGTGATGTGGTTGTGTTGACGATTTTTGTTAACCCCACTCAATTTGGTCCTAAGGAGGATTTGTCGCGTTATCCAAGAGATTTAAAAGGTGATTTAGCTAAAGCTAAAAAAGCGGGTGTTGATTTTGTTTTTACGCCCCAGGTGAAAAATCTTTACCCCGAAAATTATCAAACGTATGTGCAAGTGGAAGAAGCGACACGTGAATTATGTGGTGCCTCACGCCCTACCCATTTTCGGGGGGTGACAACTATTGTTGCCAAATTGTTTAATGTGATACAGCCGGATAAGGCCTTTTTCGGGCTGAAAGATTATCAGCAATATGCGGTGATTTGCCGTATGGTGCAAGATTTGAATTTTCCCATCAAAATAGTTGGTGTCCCAACCGTGAGAGAAAAAGATGGCCTGGCCATGAGTTCCCGTAATGTTTATTTAAATTCTGAAGAGCGACAAGCGGCGTTGTGCCTTTCCCAATCTCTTCAAGCGGCAGCGTTGGCTGTAAAAAAAGGGAAAAAAGGTTTGGATGATTTGCAAAACATCATTGTACAGACTTTAAAAGCGCAGCCTTTAGCGCGCATTGATTATGTCAAAGCCGTTCACTGCGAAACGATGGTTCCACTTAAAAATTATATTCCTAAAAAAACCCTCTTTGCTCTGGCCGTTTTTATTGGTACAACAAGACTAATCGATAATCGCGTTCTTTAATGTAAAGATTAAAATAACTGCCGAGTTTCAAGCGACTAAAAGAAAAAATTAAACTACTAACCATTTCTTATGATGCAATTAATAGCCGCCAAATATTTTCTTTCTATGGAGCCCTCCTCATCACTGGGGCCTGTTGGACAAAATTATTTTTTGGAAAATGGAGCCATGATTGTTGAAAATGGCACCATCCTGGAAGTGGGTCTCTATGACCAACTCAAGGCATCTTATCCGAAAGCAGTTGAAGAAAACTATAGACATCATGTTTTGATGCCCGGCTTAATTAACGCACATACGCATCTCGATTTAGGAGGACATAAAAATTTCCCCTTCGATCCGGTGCGTACCATGACTGCGGAAGTCCATTTCATCGATTGGTTTTTATCCTGTATGGACTATAAACAAAATGCCAAACAGGAATTATTGCGCGAATCTATCCAAGAAGGGTTGGCTTCTTCTCTTGAGGCCGGTACAACCTGCGTTGGGGATATGGGGAGTTTTGAAGGTATTTTTCAGGTATTGCACGAAATAGGTTTGCGGGCTGTGGTGTTTCCAGAAGTTGTTAATTACGATCGTTCTGTCACGCAAGACCTCTATGAAAGTGCTTTAGGTTTGGCGGAAAAATATCATGACGAAAATACGGAACTCATTCGTGTGGGGTTAGCCCCTTATGCGCCTTTTACCGTGTCGCGCCAAATTCTTAAAATCATCGCTTCTTATTGTCGTAGTACATCCACGCCTTTGATGATGCATGTGGCCGAAAGTTTTTCCGAAATGGAATTTTTCTATAATTCAACCGGGGATATTGCGACACGGTTTTTTCCCAAAGTAGGTTGGGGCCAGGATTTGCCGCCGCCTTTTCATAAAACCCCTTTGGCTTATCTGGATGAAATCGGGTTTCTTAAAGCGGGCCCCGTGTTAGCGGGCTGTGTTCAAACCACGCCAGAAGATTTAGACCGCATTGCTGCGGCGCAAGCTAAAGTTGTTTTATGCCCTCGTGCTAATCACTACCTGAAGCTAGGCCAGCCACGTCTGGAAGGTTTGGTTAAACGTAATATTCCTGTGGCTCTTGCCACGGACGGGATGCCTTCGAATACTAATTTATCTCTCTGGGATGAAATGCGTTTTGCTTACGAAACTCTGATTTTTGGAAAATCCACTTCGGTTTCTCCGTTAGATCTTATTCGTATGGTGACCTTGGATGCGGCCCGTGTTTTAGGCCTTGAAAAAACAGTAGGGTCCTTGGCTGCCGGTAAAAAGGCCGACTATGTTCTTGTAAGTTTAGGCGATGATGAGGCCCCTTCCGATTTGGCTTTGCATCTTTTACAAAATACCAAAACCTACCATGTAAAAAAAGTGGTGGTGGCTGGAAAAACTCTTAAAGATTCCCATTAAAAATTTGTCAGGGGATGACGCTTATCGAATTTGTCGGACTTGAATGTAGGCATCGGCCAGCAATTTAAGCGATATTTCGCCCATGGGATAGGAGGCATGGTAGACCACTTCTTTAATGCCACTGTTGATGATCATTTTAGTACACATCAAGCAAGGGGAGAACGTGGTGTAGAGAGTAGCATCTTTAATGCAGACGCCATGATAAGCGGATTGCACAATCGCATTTTCTTCAGCATGCGAGCACAGACATTCTTCTAAAGCCACTCCTGAAGCCCCAAAAGAATTACAACGCGGACAGCCTCCTTCATTACAATTTTTAATGCCGCGCGGTGTGCCGTTATAGCCGGTGGCGATGATGCGTTTATCGCGTATAATGACGGCGGCTACTTTTCGCTTAATGCAATTACTTCTTAAAGCTGCCACTTTGGCGATATTCATAAAATAATCATCCCAACTTGGACGAGCTTCTTTTTGGGATACATCTCTTACGACCGTGCGTACTTTTTCGTGCAAAGCCTCCAACGTTGTGTCGTTGACTACTTCTTGGTCGGCTAGAGCGATGGTTTGGTTCATTTGCTGCTTGTTGGGATCACTGCTTTCTTCTTCCAATTTTTCAATGCGTATAAATTCTTTAAGAGTGACGGGGTCACTTTCCCGACTTCGATTTTTAATTCTTTCAAAACGGATTTCTTGAGGAGCTGAAATATTGAGTAAAATAAAATCACTACGACGTTTAAGTGATTTAACTTCCGATGGGTTGCGGATAGAGTCGATGACGTAATTTTTTTCTGGATCGAGTAGGGCTAATATTTTGTCTGCCAAGACTGAAGGCCCGCCTTCGGTACGTAAGCGGTTGCCGTACTCGATTAAACGTTCACGCGTGATGTCTAGGCCTTGTTTTCGAATTTCCGAACGTAGTGCATCCGATAAAGAGTGATAGATGAATCCGCTGGAAATAAGAAATTTGGCGACTTCACCTTTGCCTGAACCGTTTTTTCCTGTAAGTCCGATAATCATTCTTGTCTCCTTATGTCATCTTTTTTGGAAGATCAAGCCTTCCGTATTATTTTCTAAATTGCCCGTTAAGATTGTAATGCTGAAATCGCCACGTGCGTTGGTGAGAGTAAGGGGTGTCAGGGTGTTTTTACGATGAATTTCAAAAACTCCCACGAGGTCGTCTGTTAGCCACGTGGGATCGATGAGTTGCTGTTGAATCATCCAATCTTCTTCATCCCCTTCCCAGACGATGAGCAAAACATGATCCGCGTTTTTAACGGAATAATCCCAATCCCAAAGGGCTATGTCAGAATACTCCATTTTTTGTAAGCGAGCTTGGTGGGCCGTGTCACCCCATTCACACATATCGTACAAATGATTAGCGCGGCTGAGAAAAGGGCCCGGAAGTAAAGAATGCGTTTTGATTTCGGGCGTTAAATCAGTCCGATTAATTTCACGCAATTTTCCTTCCGCTAAATGAAGCAAAGTTTGAGTATCCAATTGAGTAATTTTTTTTTCGTAAGGTAGAATCGCATAGTGAAGGTTGGCATAAAAGCCACCATTCCCTTCATGTACTGTCTGCATTTTTCCTGTTAATGGGTTAGGCCCTTCGTAATCCACAATAGAAGAATCTTCGTAATCGTAAGTGAGCGTGATGGATTTTAGCAAAAGTACATTTTGTCCATCTATGTCGCTATAGGCTTTGTAAGGCGGTAAAAAAGAAATATTTTTTTGTCCACTTTGCCCATTGTGTTCTTTGGCACGGGCATCCGGTTCCAAAAGCTCAAAAACGGGTATGTGGTTTAAACGGTCATGTTCCCCATGATATATATTTCCCTGTAAACGCGGACATAGCAACGGGAGTACAGGAATAGTTTCTGGATTTGGGTCTTTAGGTAACACAATACCTTGGGCAAAAGTGAGTGGTCTGAATTCATTAGGTGACTGAATCCATTGGCGTACAAGGCCACCTTTGGGCCCGTGGGCTTCTATCGTAATGGGAAAATGAACCGGGTCTTCTAGAACGAGAGAATATTTTTTTCCAGATGACGTGATGGTTGATTGATTGCCGGGAGTTGTGAAAGTCGTTAGAAGAGGGGCCTGAATGGTGATGGGAGGCAAGGTTGCAAGGAGAAGAAAAATGGAAGCCCGTTTTGACATCATGCGTTAAACCATTATATCACAATTTCTCTTTTGTATTGAAACGGTCTTGTCAAAAAGTGTTTTTGTAAGGTAGAAGAAATACATGTTGTACGAAGGTCAGAAAGATCAGCAAGGTCGGCACAATTCCCGCAACAAGATTTTTGAAGGGTTGACTCCCGTTAAAGAAGGGGTGTTTCCCAAAAAATGTTCTAAATGTGGCACTGTTTATGAAAATTTTATGGATTTTATTGACCGTACCCAAGAACTTTCCAATACCAGCGGGTTGCAATATTTCGGTGAAGGGCAAAATTTAACCGTTCTTTTTAGAAATTGTTTTTGTCAGTCTACACTGGTTATTTCTTGTAAAAATCGTCGCGACGAATCGGAGCGGGGTGTGGAGCGCCGGGAGACTTTTGACAAAATTCTCAAATTACTGGTGCAGGTTCATCCCGACGAAAAATCCTGCCGTGAAGAACTTCTTAAGCTCATGCGGTAAATTTTCCTATGAAAACTGATTCCGTTTTGGAAGCCAATCGGTTGCGGTGGGACCCTCGCTACATCTCTTTTTATGAAAATTATTCTCTTAGATTGTCCGATAAGATGGCGCGTTGGGGGTTGTGTTTAAATTCTACTTTTATTTCCAAAAAAAATACTCGAGACGCAAGTGCTCATTTAGAAATGTTATTTATCAAAAGGGATCCTTATTTTTCGTGTTTGAGGTTAGCGAAAACGTATTCTCTTGTAGAAACCGATCCGTTCCATTCGGAACGTTTTTTTACCCTTGAAGATAATTATTTATCCGTTGATGCCGCAAAGGGCATGTTGTCGGATCAATCTAAACAAATCACTTGGGACTTGTTGTTTGAAGACCCATCACACTCTCATTGCTTTGAGCAGCCTGTTTTAAATTTGTTTTTTAAAAATCATTTTTTGTCCCCGCGCCTTGCTGTTCGGGTTAGTGGCTCGGTCATTGCGGATCATCATCCTTATCGTTTGGAGCGCGTCAAAGCATACCAAAGCCACCGTTGGGGTGTATCATGGCCGCGTCAAGAAGTTTGGGGATATTGTAATACATTTGCTGAAGATGATTCAGCCGTTTTTGAAGGCTGGCACTGGGGCCAATCTATTTTTCTTTATTTTTGTGTGGAGGGGCAATCCTACTGTGCTTATCCGTTATGGCCCTGGCGTAAGGTAAGTCGCTATGATGATACGCATTGGCAAATTGCTGTGCGTTTTGGGAATATAAAATTTGAAGTTACATTCAACCGTGACCCCCGTGAAGTGATGGAATTAAATCTCACAGGTTTTCAAGATGAAAAAACAATCTGTAAAACTGGACTGCTAAGTGCGTGTGAATTGAAAGTTTTTGAAAAAAGGCAGAAGGAATGGGTTTTGACCAAAACACTCACATCTTTATCAGCTACTTTTGAAAATCGTTTTCTTTCTTCTCCTTAAATAATTAGACCGTCGCTTGTCACATTGTGGCCTAAAACATACCGGAGCGACTCTGGTCTTTGTCACCTCTTTGACTCAATTCTCATTTTGAAATCAAAAATCCAACACTAGCTCTTAAATATTTTTTCAGAAAATATTACTTATTTCAATTAGTTATCAAGGCATTTTTGTCTGGCATTTGTTTTGCTTTCTAACGCCTTGTGTCATGGGGTCACGAAGCTTTTTTAAGGGGAGAAATGTGCTATGCAATCACTTGTCTTTTTTACCATACCTGGAATTTTGCTCGCCTGGATCGGTATTAGTCTCTTAATTTTAAGAAAGGATATCGAAATTCCTTGGGCCTTATCCGAACATTCCCGCCGTTTGGTCCGACGCACTTTGGAACTTTAGTCTCTCTTTATCTGAGTGTGCTTCACAGAGGCTTTATTTCTTTCCTGCGACAAACCTTGATCTTGTAGGGTGAAGCCGCTATATCGCTTGTCATGAGTTATTCCCGTTTGAATTCCCTTTTAAAGAAAGTGGAGCGTCCCAGCCGTTATTTAGGAAACGAGGTGAATGTTATCCGCAAAGATTTTGATGCGGCCTCTGTCAGGGTGTGTCTAGTTTTTCCCGACAAATATGAAATTGGGATGAGTCATGTGGGGCTTAAAATTCTTTATGATCTGCTCAATCAAATTCCGGATGTGGTGGCGGAACGTTGTTATGCGCCGGACCTCGATTTAGAAACCGTCTTACGTCAGGAAAAATGTCCGTTATTTTCTTTAGAATCCAAAAGGCCACTTCGTGACTTTGATATCATTGGTTTTTCTCTAACCTATGAGTTGACCTACACCAACATGTTGGCCATTCTTGACTTGGCTGGTATCCCCTTGTGGCAAAAAGATCGCAAGACTCATCATCCTCTTATCATTGCGGGCGGTGGTTGTACGATGAATGCAGAGCCCGTGGCGGATTTTTTAGATGCCGCGTGTTTGGGGGATGGCGAAGAGTTAATTTTAGATGTGGTGGATTGCGTGAGGCAATGGAAGAAAAAGAAAGAAAACTCCCGTCATCAATTATTAGATGCTCTTTCAAATTACGAAGGTCTCTACATTCCTTCTTTTTTTGTTCCCGAATACAACGATGATGGAACGTTGAAAAGAACGCGTCCTCTTAAAGCGGGTTATGAAAAAATAAACAAACGAATTTTGCAAAACATCGACAAAGCGCCTTATCCGACAAAGCTGATCGTTCCTTCCATCAAGACCATTCATGATCGTATTGGTATAGAAATTCAGCGAGGTTGCAATCGCGCTTGTCGTTTTTGTCAGGCGGGTTATATCGATCGTCCTGTTCGTCAGCGTTCTCCAGAAACTATTTTAAAAATTGCGGAAGACTCTTATCGTCAAACCGGCATTGATGAAATTTCGCTGCTCTCGCTTTCTGCGGCGGATTACGCCTGTTTGGTTCCTCTTCTTCAAGAACTTAACGGGCGTTATGCTACTCGCAAAGTGTCACTTTCCGTGCCGGCGACTCGCACCGAAAAAATGACACCAGAATTAGTGGAACAAATTAAAAAAGTCCGCAAAACCGGATTTACCGTGGCTCCCGAAGCAGGTACCGAACGAATGCGTCGAGTGATTAACAAAGGAAACAAAGTGGAAGATTTGTTTCGTGCGGTACACAATGCGTTTTCCGCGGGTTGGCAATTATTGAAACTGTATTATCTCGTAGGTATTCCTTTTGAAACGGATGAGGATACTCTGGGCATTGTCAAAGAATCCCAATTGGCCTTGGGTATTGCGCGTAAATACACTAACCGGGCTGATATTAACACCAGCTTGTCCTCCTTTGTTCCTAAGCCGTTCACGCCATTTCAATGGGTACCTCAGATGACCTTGGAGGAAAGTAAACGCAAATACAGTTTAGTACGTCATAATGTGGGGGATAAAAGAATTCACATTAAAACCCATCATCCTGACATGAGTTATCTCGAAGGAATTTTCTCGCGAGGTGATAGAAAAGTGGCGCGTCTTATTTACTTGGCATTTCAAGAAGGTTGCCGTTTTGATGAATGGGAAGAGCATTTCGATTTTGAAAAATGGAAGACCGCCATCAGCAAGTGGGGAGAAGACCCTGCTTTTTATTTACACCGTGCCCGGGGCCGAAATGAAGTGTTGCCTTGGGATCACTTGTTTGCCCAAATGGATAAGAATTTTCTTTGGGATGAATACGAAAAAGCCCACGATGCGGCTTTTGAAGGGGAGAAGGATTTGAATCCCCTTTGCGATTCGTCTCTCTCGTACTCAGCTTCCTCTGAAGCAGGGGAGAAGAATCATCATCGCCCTTTTAAAAAACGCTTACCGTCTCTTCCTCATCATCATCAAGGGTTTACTGAAGATTGCAGTACCGATCGGTGTTCTAATTGCGGTGTTTGTGATTTTAGGGAAATCAAAAACCGTATTTTTGTTGAGAGCGAGCAAGAAATTGCTGCCAAGAAAGGGCATCGGGAATGGTATGGCTGGCAGGCTGCGCGTGAGCCAGCCGTGTCTTCTGAGGCTTCGCCGGTTGGTTTTTCTTCCGTGACTCCTCACGTGATTTTACCTCCCACTACTTTTAAACTTCGTGCTCGTTACTCCAAAATGGGTGACGCACGGTTTATGGGACATTTGGAATTGATGGGTGCGTTGAAGCGTTCTATTACGCGTCTTCAATTGCCGGTAAAATATTCTGAAGGTTTTCATCCTCAAATGAAATTAGCCATGAGTCATCCTTTGCCATTGGGGCTGGAAAGTGATTGGGAATTTTTTGATTTGGAACTGATTTCGCCTGTGGATGTATCTGTTTTAAAAGACCTTTTGAACGAAACGCTTCCTTTGGGGTTGAGTGTTGTTTCCATTTCAGCAGTTGACAGAAAGGCACCCTCCCTCTATTCTTCCGTGCGCTCTATTACTTACGAAGCTATTTTTGAAGAGGCGCAAAAAAATTGGCCTCCTTCCACCCAAGAAGCGCTCGATCGTTTTAGTCGACAAGAAGAATGGATTTGGCGACGCGAAGACAAGGATAAGGTGTTTAATTTAAAGGAATTGGTTTCGGTGGATTCATCGCCTTTTCCAGAGTCTGTAAAGTTTGAAATACAAGTTGGCCCGGAAGGCACGCTTAAGCCTTCTGAAGTGTTGATAGGATTGTTGGGGCTCACAGTTGAAAATTTAGATCAAGTCAGGCTCAAAAAAATAGGAGTCTCCTGGAAACCGGAAGAAAACGGTACTAGGTCATAAATAATAAGGGCGGAATACCCTAAGGATTAGTTGTAAATTTCAGGTTAAGAAGTCCTGAAATGTTTTATACAGAACGTTTTCAAGATTGCGGATCCTGGCCCATCGGCCAGTAAAGGGCCCAATGGGATAAATCCTAGTGGGATGAGCCCCCGGGGGGTAGAAGGCATCCATTTTAAATAGGATTCCGGATTACAGCCTTCGGAATGATGCAATCAACTAAGTCGTTGTGTATATTTAAAGATTTTTAAAAAACCGAAAATCGGTTTGTCTTGTCCTTTCTTATTCCTCCAGAAAGTTTTTTTTCACCATGTCACACAAATTAATCATGAATATTACTCCGGGAGAGACGCGTATTGCGCGTTTGGAATCCGGTGTTATTTCGGAATTGTATATCGAGCGCGATGGTGAACAGCAAATTGCGGGAAATATTTATAAAGGGGTGGTGACTCGCGTATTGCCCGGGATGCAAGCGGCGTTTGTCGACATTGGTTTGGAAAAAGCAGCCTTTCTTTATGTTAGTGATGTGCTTCCGGATCTTTTTGAAGATATGGATGACGAAGAAGAAGAGGCTCCTACCGATTCTGCCGAGTCTGGTAATGGTGACGCTGAAGGAGGATCACCTGCTCCTCAAAAAGGTCGTTCGCGTGGACGTCGTCGTCGTGAGCCGGTTCCTAAAATTGAAACCATTCTTAAGGAAGGTCAGCACATTGTGGTTCAAGTGGCCAAAGAGCCTATCCGTACTAAGGGTGCCCGTGTGACTTGCCATATTTCGCTTCCTGGTCGTTATGTGGTGATGATGCCGACAGTGAATCATGTTGGTGTTTCGCGCCGTATCGGTTCGTATGAAGAACGCCAACGATTAAAACAAATTATTGCTAAGGCGCGGCCTTCCAAAGGTGGGTTTATCGGGCGGACAATGAGTGTGGGGGCTTCAGAGGAAAATATAGCGGCTGACATTCAAAATCTCCAAAATATTTGGAATGGCATTTCGGAAAAACAGGACAAGGCCAAAGTGCCGTCGCTTATTTATCAAGATTTGGGTTTAGTCCTTCGTTCTGTGCGGGACTTTATGTCTCCCGAGATCGACCGTTTGGTTATCGATTCCGAAGATGATTATCAGGAAGTCATGAACTTTATGAAGCAGTTCATGCCGGATTTGGCTAATCGTGTGGAGCTCTACAACAGCGAAGTGCCTCTCTTTGACGTCTACGGCATCGAAACCGAAATTAACCGTGCGCTGGGCAAAAAAGTTTGGCTTAAATCTGGTGGTTACATTATTGTGGACAGTAGCGAAGCCTTAACGGCCATTGATGTTAATACCGGACGTTTTGTTGGTAAGCATGATTTTGAAGATACCATTTTGCAGACCAATTTGGAAGCGGTACGTGAAATTGCTTATCAGCTTCGTTTACGCAACTGTGGTGGCATCATTATCATCGACTTGATCGATATGAGTCGCAGTGAGAATCGGGACCGAGTTTTGCGAGAATTGGAAAATGTTTTAAAAAAAGATCGTGCCCGTCCAGTCATCAGTCGAGTATCCGAATTAGGTCTCATTGAGATGACTCGGAAAAGAACTCGAGACACTTTAACCCGAATCATGGGGCACAGTTGCCCTCACTGTGAAGGAAAAGGCTTTGTAAAAAATGCGGAAACCGTTGCCTACGATGTTTTGCGTGATGTAGAGCGTTTATGTGTTCAGAAGAACTTCGGGGATCAATTACTCATTCAAGCACATGCTCAAGTAGTAGAATTGCTCGCAATGCAGTACACAGCAGTTTTAGATCGCTTAGAGAAGAAGTATAAAAAAGAATTTTCTTTACAGACCATTCTTGATTTTCACATTGAGCAGTTTGAAGTGAATGTATTTGCTGAAGGAGAGAATAAAATTTCTGCGAAGTCTGTGAAACAGCTATTGCCTGTACGTAAAGCACGGACAGCAAAAAAAGAACAGAAACCGGAATCTTTAGATCAAGTGCCTAAAGCTCTCGTTCAAGAAAATACGCTTGCTGAAGATGTAGAAAATTCTGCGATTGCTGCAGCTCGTAATTTTGCTTTG
>CAZQCI010000054.1:0-13915 GCA_964592255.1 uncultured Nitrospiraceae bacterium
ATTGCTGCTGCTGCCATGAGTTTAAGTTCTGTTTCCGTTATTAGTAATGCGTTGCGTTTAAGGCGTGTATCTTATCAGTAATTTTTTTGAGATGTTGTCAGGGGAAGGGATCTATTTTTCTCTTCGATAATCTCCTCCGTAAGTATGTTCTGCTTTGTGTGTGGAAGATAAATTTAAAGTCTCGTTTGTGATTGTGATTTTATCAAAGACGAGAGGTCTTTTTTCTGGACATATCACCGTCAATCTTTGGTCTAGCCCTTCTGTGCTGGGTGAATATTCCCACAAGCATCTTAATTCTTCCTCTTCTTTATCTCGAGGATTCGATCTGCGTAGAGGGGTATTGTAAAGAATGAGAACGTTAGTATCTTCGTCTTGACCAAAAAATAATTCTTGGGCGAGAAGGTTCTTTGAAGTGCTTTTCCATGCGCCCAGAAAAAGGCCTGGTGGGGTTTTGAGAAACTCTTGCATGCTTTGCATCATGTCTTCTTCCGCTGCATTTTCATCCCGGATGCTTTTCCAGAATAGGAGAGATAAGATCAATGCGAGCCCACTACCTATAAGAAGAAAGAGTTTAATTTTTAAAAAGGTATTTTTCAAAATTTTTTACCTGGAAGCTTTTCTTATTTTTATCGTTTTCAATGACATGGCCTTCAGCTTTTAGATGCTCGGTTTGAGCGTGGATACCACCCGGATATTTTGGGTTAAGTAGGCCGCCAGTTTTCAGAGTTCGCCAATAAGGAGTGATATTGGTTTTTCCTTCTGACATCATTTCTTCTGCAGCATGAGAAGCAATCCAAATAAAAATGCCGACAGTGACAGGACAGGCCAATTCTACTTTATATTTTTTTGCCAGAAGGGAACGGATTTCTTGTAGGGTAATTAATTTTCCCTTTGGAACTTTTTTCATGACTTGGTCTACTTCTAAGGGTGTAGGAATCACTAATTGTCCATGCCCCCATCGTTTTTGCATCCGAGGTGGGATGTCGATTACTTTTGGTAAGCCTTTGTTGTGAGCTAGTTTTTCTTGCCAGGATTTTTTTGTTTTTGTCATCAGCTTTTCTAAAAATATAACTCTCCCGATAAAATAGTTCTACTATTTTCATTAGCAATGTGTTGAGTTTAAGGTGTGTGTAAAAGAATGTCCGTTAGGATGGATTACTGAATCACATCTTCGTCGTAAAACACTTCTAATTGGATAGTTTCCGGTTTTAAGGAGCGAATGATGACGGTTTTCCCTTGTTCATTAGTAAGCCCTTCCCATAAAATTTTATTTTTTTTGCCTTTGATGATGTAGCGGTATCCTGACGCTGGACGTTGGGTGTGTTCAAAATTCACGACAAAGCCACCTGAATAATCTCCTTGGCCGACTAATTGTAGAACTTCCAGTCTTTTTAAGAGATCCGGGTCAGAATTTCGAATAAACGCAGTCCGTCCCTTATTATCGGTAGTGCCGTTGACGAAAAATTTGGATTGAGGGTCTTGAAGGGTATAGGTTGTATGGGGTAGGTTTTTTTTTGTTTTAGGATCTTTTAAAAAATAAACTCTGCCGTATTTTCCAGCTTTTCCATATTCCTCTGATTGTTGCGGTGAAAGTATTTGGAAAGGAAGAGGGCCTCTGGATTTTGGTGATTGAGCATATCCTGATACAGGAACGTAGAAAACAAGAGCGATTAAAAATAGTAAGTTTTTCATTTATAAAACAGTGCCACATACTTTTTAAATAAAGTAGTTCTAAAATCGGACGCTTTGGCTTGAGGCATTTTTTATAACTTATTGAAATCATTTAGTTAATTCTTGGCATTGTCTTTGCTTATGTTTTTGTCATGTCTCGGATTAATCGATCAGACTATCTCTACGATCATTGTATCGTTCATGCTCGACTTCAATTTAATAACGGGGAGTTTCATTTTAAAACTAAAAATCATTTTAAGCTCTGGAGACAAATCGCTCTTCGTTATTTAAGGAAGTATTCTACAGTTCGGTTAACAGGTTATCAGTGGATGAGTAATCATTGTCACTTAACCCTAGAAGCGGATAAGGCTGTTGATCTCTCCAAATTTATGCATGACATGAATTGGCGCTTTTCCCTTGAATTCAATAAAATACACAAGAGAAAAGGGCATTTATTTCAAAATCGTTTTCGTTGTTCGGTGATTGATTCAGATGAGTATGAACAGACGGTACAGCGCTACATTTATCGCAATCAAATACGTGCCGGGATGGTCAAGCAAGTGCGTCATAGTCGATGGAGTAGTTATCATTATTATGCTTATGGGAAACCCGATCCATTGATAACTCCTTTTAGGAATTATAGTAAATTTGGGATGCAGAAGAAGATGCGTATGTTTGAGTTTAGGCAGTTTGTGGAGACGATGATGAGGCATGAAGAAGTGTTGTGGTGTGCGAAACTTTCCCATCCCACATTAAGGACAAAAAAAGAGATAGTCCGAAACTATCTTATCAAAACGGGATATGGATAGTTTAAGTATGAAGGAAATTAAGATTCTTTATTTTCAATCAAATTCAAGGGAGTGATCCATGCTCAATATCTAAAGAGTAGGGTAAGTGAATCTTTTCCAAGTATTTTCATAAGATATTTTCATAAAAATAAGAGAGGTTGAGTAGGATTCTTTTGAGATATTAGATTTTTGATTAAGAATTGGGGTCTAAATTTTACGGGAACGATAGAAAAACAATTTTGCTGCTAAAAGGTATGTGGCACTATTTTAAAAATGAAACTCATATTGAAGCCCAGCGCCAAATCCTGTTTGTTTAGGTAAGAACTCTTCGTGTCTTACCTGTATCATCGCATAAAGCCAATTGATCAGGCGTACGTTGAGTTGATGCTCAAAAACCCAACTGGTATTGTCACTTCCTTTATCTGCTCCGTAATTCATGTCGTGATCAGTAAAGCCATAAATGTAAACACGATCATGAAGTGCTTTGGGAAAGATATCGATGCGATAGGCATGTTCAATTTGCCACCCCCAGCCTGGAGATGGATTAAAATCAGTCTGCAAAACATGAAAGTAAATGCGATACCACATGTGAATTTTTTTAAAGAGTTTGTCCAGGCCTGGTGTTGATGAGGGTTCCCAGCCCATTGCAAAACGGGTGAGATCATTATCTGCTCCTGTTGTTGAAACTAATTGAATATTTAAACCCAAGGGGATTTTTTTAGGAAGTTTCCAATAAAGGTTTTGCTCGGTATAGTAAAACTCAAAGTTTTTTGATTTATCTATGGGGGTGAAGAAGTTTACAAAGCCAAAGTATTCAAAGCCCGCCGGCATTTTTACTAAAGCTCTTTCCGTGAGCATGGTTCGATCACGCGTATCGTAAGAAGCATCAAAAGTAATAAAACCTCCGAGAATATTCTTTTTAGGTTTTTTTGATTCATTTGTAGAATCGGAAACAGTCTCAGAGGTCTTGTGCTTATCTTCTTGTGGATAGATAGGTTGGGTTAACAAAATTAAAACAGAGAATAAGAAAATAGTTCTTTTTTGAAAGAAAAGCTTTTTTTTCATGCCCACCCTTTATTTAGCCTACTAACAAATTATTCGTATTTCTTAACGAGCGCATCAATAGTCCCATCTTCTTTATATTTTTTGAGCAATCGATTTATATTTTTTATGTCATGTGTGAACGGAGACTTTTTTGATATCATCACATAGAAGGGTTGCTCTGACACGAGGTGAGGTAGGGAGGTAATTTTGGAGAGCTTCTTTTTTTTGATTTCCAATTTTCCACCATAGAGCGAATAGATAAAGTAATCAGCTTGATGCTTAGTGAGCTTTTCAAAGCCTTCAGCGACTGTTTGAACTCTTTGGACTTTTAAATGAGTAGCACTGTAGTCATCAAATTCTTGGCCGTAACTGTCGCCGATCATGCCCACTCCGGATTTTCCAACTAAATCTGAAAAATTTTCAAATTTGAAAGCTTTGTCGGAAGGGACAAATACAGCCACTGGATCTGTGGTGTAAGCGTCGGAATATATAAAATACTTTTTTCGCTCCTTTGTTTTATAGGCGGCCACTACAATGTCGATGTCTCCGCTCTTCGACTTGGCGATAACATCTTCCCACGGACCAGAATAAGGAATACTTATTTTAACCCCTAAATCACCAAATATTTTTCCAACCAATTCTGGGCCAGCACCAATGATATTTTTCCCTTTCTCAAACATGACGGGAGGCCATTCCGGATGGCCGGAGGCCACCAATTGTTTTGGGGTTTTTATAGCCTCTTTGGCTGAGGCCAAGTCTGTGATTCCAAGAAGGGCTAAAACTATCATCAGTGTTATCCATGAGTTTTTCTGCGTCATATTTTTCTCCTGAAGCATTAAGTGTTGCTTAGTGTTGTCTCTTAAAAGATTAATTCTTATTCTAATCTTAATTCCACTCTGCGGTTTTGGGCTTGTCCTTTGACTGTGTTGTTGGAGCCCGTGGGTTTGGATTCAGCAAGTCCCACTACGCGAATGCGGGCAGAGGAAATTTTTTGTTCCACCAAATATTTTTTGGCGGCCGTGGCCCGCTTTACGGACAAGGTTTTGTTATTCTTGTGTGTGCCACTGGAGTCGGTATGACCTTCAGCTAAAAGTAAATGTAGGTTGGGATATTTTTTGAGAAGTTTAGCCACCTCATCGAGCTTTTCTTGATCTGTTTTAGAAATTTTTGAAGAGCCCTTGTCGAAATAAAGGGTCGGTTGCAATGTTTTTCTCTCTGTAGAAGTTGGGCCGTTTTTGGAATGATCAAACGCGTAAGTTAAACCGGCCTGAATTGTAAACAAGGGTGTTGTGGCGCTCCGTACAACGGGTCCGCCGCCACTTACATTAAAAGACAAAGCCTGATCTTTTAGGTGCATGTCAAGGCCTCCCATAATTTCCACAGGGGAAGTGACTCTTTCCTGCCAAGGATTATCGATGGCCGTCGAGGTGACCAAATCAGACTTGATAGTGACTGTTTCACAGGCTTTGTAAGCCAAACCACCACTGAGTAACAGACGTCCTTTGCGGGAATAATTTAAAGTGCTAATCGTCTGGTTGGTTTCTGCCCCTAAGTTTAAAGCGGCATACCACCGAGGACTCATCTGCCAATCTCCCGCCAAAATCAATCCTCCCCGTGGGGAGTTATCAGCCGTAAAATCTTCTTCTTGTCCCGTGGGAAGGGTTAAGTAGGGGACAAGGGCGAGGGCATTTTTTTTGTTATTCCAAAAATAATAATGAGCGCGCAAAGCCACGTCACCAAAGCTCGCTTTGTTGACATATGATAACCCCGTAATGGCGGCTCTTTCATAAGATATGATGGGTACAATCAGATCAAGTTGTACCTTAGAGCTAGGGCTGTAACTAAAATCGAAATTATGAATGAGCAAATCCTTCACAATGCCTTTGGGCCGAAGCACGGTTTTGAATAGGCCTCGTTCGTAAGTGGTGTCTGCCGAGAAGTGGTATTTAAATCCGGTGCCTGTGGCTCCCAGTGTGTTAATCAAACCTTTGGAACCCAACACGGATAAATCGGGGCTAAAAGAAAACTGGGATGTGGCGGCCTGGCTAGAGTTATTCCATAACAACCCAAAAACCAAAATAAAAAACAGAATGTGTTTTTTCATTTTTGTTCGTAAGAACGTGAGAGAAAGAAAAAACATCGCGAAAATGATGAGGGAAACGCCATCATGATTTTGTGTATCATTTTTATTTTGGTTGAGGTCACAGGCGGCCGCGGCAAAAGAGTCAGTGGATACTTTAACTGACAGATTGTTACTGGCTACAGAATAGCTGCCACTTACTATGGTGAAAGCAACAGTGTAGCGTCTGGAAGAAGGAAAACCACTATATCCCATGTCGCTTGAGTCGTTATGGAGAGTAAGTTGAAAGTAGCGGGTTTGCCCTGTGACTATGGTTCCTATCGGAAATTCAAATTGAGCAAAAGTTGAATCCGCACTTGTGTAGTCATAGGTTCCCAATTTGGTTCCGGTGCTGGAAACTTCGGTGATTTTACTGTTTCGCTTAATGAACAGATTTCCTAAATTGGCTGTGATATTTACATTTGTAGCATCTTCAGCGGCATTATTGGTGATTGTGGCCAAGACTGTAAACTCACTGCCGTTGATGATGGTGCTACTGCCAACCAAGGCCACGGTGACACTCAAATCTGCTTCAGAGACATTGCGGGCCATAGTCAGGTGAGTAGGGGCTTGCCCTACAGCAATGGTAGCTGCCGTGCTGAAGTCGCTGGTGTTGTAGACGGTAACCACATTATCTCCCTGTTCCGCCACATAGAGCAAAGAATCATCCGCACTGAGCACTGCTTGGTTGGGAATGTTGCCTGCCGCAAATGCACTCACATTCGTGTTGTCGGCAGCATTAAGCACATCGATCATATTTGCGAATGAATCGATCACATAGAGCAAGTCGTCATTGGGTGCATATTGGATATCCAGCGGTTCCAAATCTACGCCCATGCTGGCTACAATACTGTTGTCGGAGGTATCGATGACAGACACCGTATTGCTAGAGTTGTTGGCGACATAAAGTATTGAGCCGTCCGTATTTAAAGTCAAAGCTGTCGGGCCACTGGCACCGGGAAGAGTGATAGTGTCGCTGACGGTGTCCGTGTCTGTGTCGATGAGTGACACGGTGTCGTCACCATAATTGGCTACATACACTGTGGAACCATCCGGTGAAATAGCAAGCCCTCTTGGAATAAAACCAACGGTGATGTTCGCTGTGACCGTGTTGCTAGACGTAGTAATGGCAGATACACTGCCATTTCCTTCATTAGACACATACACTTTGGATCCATCCGAGCTGGCGATAATGTCGCGGGGTGAAAGGCCATCTGTATTTGTGATGGTTGTGGTGACTATATTGCTATCAGCATCGATGACCGAAACCGTGTTGTCACCGGCATTAACAACGTAGACGAATGATAAGTCAGGTAGAACGGCAATTCCTGTCGGATTGGTTCCAACGGTAACGGTTGCCGTGGTCGAGTTGTCGGCCGGATCAATGACCGAAATTGTATTGTCGATGTAATTGCTGACATACAGAGTTTGATCCGTTGTGTCGGCGAAGACAGTTTGAGTAAAACCCAGAAAAGAGCACACAACAACACATAGTAGATTTTTCAAATGGATAGCCCCCTTTCGCACATGAAAATCAGTTTTTTTTATTGTGTAACAGAAAAGTTAAAAAGCTCAAAGCTCAAACTGATGGTAGTGGTACAATTTGAAATTTTGCAGAGTCATCCCGACGCAAGTCGGGATCCAAGTGATTTAAAATGGACCTCGGCTTAATACTGACGGGGTGACAATTAAATTATTTTCAAACTGACCCACTAACAAGGTTTGAAGAGTTTGGAAATAATTCTTTCTTTATCGTAAAATTCCGATAATAAAACTCTCATGATGAAAAGGCTCATCTCAAAATCTCTTGCAGAATTTATTGGTACATTTGCCATTGTTTTTTTTGGTTGTGGGTCTATAGCGCTGGCCTCGCAAACAGGAAATCAAAGTTTATTAGGGAGTATTCCCCTTATTTTTGGTTTGGTTGTGGCGTTTATGATTTATGCAGTAGGGCATATTTCAGGAGCGCATTTTAATCCCGCGGTTACTCTTGCTTTTACCGTTGTAAGGCGATTTTCACCACGCGAGGTTTTATCTTATTGGATTGCACAATTTTTAGGGGCTTTAACGGCGTGTTTTGTTCTTTCTATTGTTGTGCCACATATTACAACTTATGGAATGACTTCTACGTCCCTAACAGTAGGATCCGCCCTTCTTGTGGAGGTTCTTCTTTCTTTTTTTCTGATGTTTGTCATTATTGCTGTAGCTACTGATTCGCGGGCAGTAGGTATGATGGCAGGGGCGGCTATTGGTATGGTTGTGGCTGTTGCTGCTTATTTTGGAGGGCCTTTAACAGGGGCTTCGATGAATCCCGCTCGCTCCTTAGCGCCTGCCTTGTTTGAAGGAAAAACAGATCAGCTTTGGATTTATTTTATAGGGCCATTCATCGGAACCATTTTAGCTGCCATGCTGTATGAACTGATTCGTTGTGAACAGAATGTTGCAGTGCCTGAAAATAAAAAACACGCCAAGGGATGTTGTTAGCTTGTATTAAAAAGCTGTGACCGTATTAACAGCGGAAGTTAAAACCAAAGGTGTTATTCTGTCCAGTCCATCATTTGCATGAGTGCTTTCTGTATTGCGGGGAGCAACACTTTGATTTTTTAGACCCAACAGAGATGCAAGCCCTGCGAGATCTTCACTTGTTAATAGATCAACGGCTCTTTCAGTAATTTGAGGGTCTGCTAATTGCTCCGGTTGAACTTCGTAACACAAAGCTTGGCTTATTTGTTCTGCTAGAGTTTTTGGATTTATTCCTTCCATTGCTGGAATAGCGGCTGCGTCATAAGTATCAGAATGAGGCAATCGGAAGATAGGGGGGCCGGCTTCAGGGTCTCTATAGGTAAGGCCAGGGGCACCGGAGCTTCCGGAACCACTGCCACTGCCGCGTTTTTGTTTTGAGGGTGTAAAGGCGCCTGCTTGTTCTAATAATGTATATTCGTCTGCTGTTATTTCTTCTCTCTCTACAATGTCTTGAGCTAAATCGCAGAGGGGGCCATTGCGTAAAAACACATCTAAAGTGACTGGCTTATTAACAAGGCCTTGTAATGATTCAACCAGCGCACTAATCTGGGTTGCATTACGGATAGTTGGCAGCCCCATATCTCTTTCAGTAAAATCCCAAAATTGAAGATACAGCCCCATATCTAAAGGAAAAGGTTTGGAAACATGAGAACCTGTTTGATGGAGTTGTATGGCCACTGCTTTGTTAGGCATAATAACAAACCTGAATACGGATGTTGTTGGTGTAACGCCATCTTGTCGGGCGCTGAATTCTAAAACCAGCCCGTTTCTTCCAAAAGCATAAGGGGGTATTTGATACTGGCCATTGGCATCGGGGGTTAAGGGTTTCCAACTATTACCATCTTGATATTGAAGGTGTCCCAAATCTTGATCTGCGTACTGCGTTTTTAAGATATGTGTCACTGCTTCGGATGCTACTGTGGTTGGAGTTGATGTAATAGGAAGATTTAGAAGTCTGGCAAGAATAGTATAATCATCCACTGTCAATATATAGCCTTGGTTTGCCAAAACAGTAGTTATTCTTCCTACTTCGTCTGCTCTTTCTATCATAGAAGCGAGTTGGACGACTCGTGTGTGGGCAGCATAGAAACTACTTGAATAGTGAGTGCCATGGCGTTCTACAACTATACCGGTCTCTCTTCGTGTTTCTCTATTGTGCATGATAGCTTGTCGTAGACGGTTTTGGGGGTCTTTTGAATCTGCTGAGGTTCGTGATGTTGTCCAGGTGCCTTCTGTCACCTGTGCTGCTTGTTCTGGGTTATCAACGACAAAACGAGCAAGATCCCTGGCTAATATAAAACTCCCTTGTCTCAGGTTAGGGTTTACGGTGAAAGACCCACCAGGCTCTTGTGCTATTAAAGGAAAAACCCCTATTTTAGGGGGTTGGGATGGATTTGGGTTCTGTAAAATAGTAGGGATTAATAATCCTCCTCTTTGCGGGTCGGCGATGATGCCCCCAAAAAAATTGGCCACACTGACGCTACCAAACCATTCTCCTACTAGGGCTTGTTGTTGAGGATTAGGAATAACGCGTAGATCACCTTGTTGGGGTTGAGATAAAAGCGGAGGGGGCACAGCACTCATGCCATCATCGTATATATAATAAAATGCGGTATGGTTTTCTATTAAGGCTTTTACCGGTTGCCATAATTGTTGTTGTAATGTGGCAGCTAAAGGAAAAGCTCCTGGTTTTGTGTTATTAAGAACTATATTAACAGCAGCTCTGCTTTGACTGGGGTTTGTACTAAAATCTATAGAGAAGGGAAGATTGTCATCTTGAAAAGATGAGTCGGGATATTGTTCTGCCAAAATCAAAGCCCCAAGCTCCTGGGCTAATGTTGGTACATCAGAAAAGGTCAGGCCAAATGTTTGTGCTATCGCGGCAAAAGAGCCTTGTTCAAGACGGATGTGATAAGAAACCTGGAGTGAAACAGAGCTGTCTTTAAGACCTAGCTGTGAAACTTGCATCACCCTGGAAGTGGTTGTCAAATCGGCATATCCTATTGCTAGCCTTATGTTGCTGTCGTCATCTGCGGCAAGTTCAGCCAGGTTAGCGGTATGGATAGGTTTCAATAGAAGATGAGTATCTGTAATGCGCTGGTATCTCCAAAATCCTTGGGTGGTGGCAACGAGTGCCCTGAGTGCCTCATCAGATGAGTCAATCATTGTTCTGACTAAGCCGATAAAACGATCTCCTGCCTCAAAGTTAACGCCACGACCATCTTCTGTTAGAACAGTTGCTATAGGATAAAGTGTAACAGTTTCGTGATCTACATCTAAAATATGTGGGCCGCCTTGTTCTAAATTTGGCTGAAGTCCCATCAAGAGGTTGCGAGTAGAGAACTTAGCAATATAGGTTCCTAGTTCTGTTGGGTTAAATTGAAAAAAACCGGGAACCCCGAATAAATTCAGCATAAAAACTCCTTAGTTGTTTGTTGAAAAAGAAAAGACATTCACTCTATCGGCAATGGCTTAAAAAAGTTGTGTGTTTTATTGTTCTTCGCTGTCTTTCTATAAACTTTGCTACTTCTTATCGTATCAAAATCTCAACCCCTATTTCAGAGAATAAGACCACAAATCGTCAAATTATAATCTAATAATCAGTGTTGACATTTTTTTGTTAAGAAATTATTGGCGTTAATAAAAAAACGTCAATTCAATGGCTTTAGATACTTAATTTAATAAAAATAAATAGATAACGAAAGTCTACCTATGAATCCTTTTTTGTGCATCGCCTTACTCAGTGGATGTAATACGCCGTTTTCATCCAAATTGGATTCTGTTTATGTTCCTAACCCTTGCATGAAGGATCCTGTATTGAGAGAAAGTTACACGCCCACGACTTGGGCCATGGGTGAGTCAGCGCCCGCGGAAGAGATTATCGAGGTGAATGTCTGCTATCATGATATGGTACATAGCTCTGATGACGAAGCATGGGAAAAAGCGGAAACGGACATCGACGATATGAATCCTTATCTTAGGGGGAGTCCTTACTTTTTGCCATACCCTCAATACGCATGGGATAGTAGCTTTAGATTGAAATTATTTTTGGTAGATGCAGCCGGGGATGCTGGATTTAGTTCCGTGGATTCTGATGATGAAAAAATGGAGATGTTTACAGAATTTGCTGTGCCTAATTGTCTGGATTATTACGCTGTCAGTACGATTGATGGAGATGATGATGTGGTTGGACAAGTGCTTTTGCCGGAAGAATACCCGAGTAGCAATATGGACCGCGGCATCATGGTCTTACAGAATGTCTCTACGAATGGAGTCCTGATTCCTAAAACCGTTGGGCAAACGGCTGCCCATGAAACTGGACATCAGCTTGGACTTTTCCACCCGTACACGTACAGTCTATTTGGTACAGCCCAAGACTATGAAGGGGATCCGGATGAGGCTTGTCTTTATACTGGAGATAAGCTTTGCGACACATGGTCTCCTGAAGAGGGGGATGACTGTTGGCTTGTGGAGGAAACTGTAGGTCAGGAAGGTGAAGAGGTTATGGAATGCACTTCCAAAGCGTTGGAAGTTGAATATACGGTTGAAGAGTTATTACCGTCTTATCTGCTGAATATTATGACATCCCTTGGTGGTTATTCCAACCTCTTCTCAGAAGATCAAGTGGCAGCAGCCCGTTGTACCTACTTTGAGAGCGCCCAACCGTTGGACATGATTATTGAATGAGTCGGGCCTTTTTATTCTCTTTACTCATTCTCCCTCCTAGCAAAAACCTTACTTCCTTTTTCTGAATAATGAACCGTAACGACAATCGGCTGGCAGCAGACGTGGCAATCTTCCACGTATTCCATGGGTCCCTCAAAGGGTTCGGGTTCGATGATCAAGGGTTGTCCACAATAGGGGCAAGCGACTGAAATTTCTTCGTTCATGAAGGGGTAATGGTGGTTTTTTTTAGTGGGTTTATTTTTAAACGATACAACAATAGGCCTAGGGTTGCTAGGAGTACGATATAAGGAAAGAAGACGGTTTCGTTCATGCCAAAATGGATGAGCCATTTTTCTAATCCGCTATAGCTGAATGCGAGAAGTATAAATAGATTGTTGATACCGTGAGATATAACTGCCGGCCAGAGACTTTGGTAATGCCACATCAGGTATCCGAAGAATAATCCTGTTAAACCATGAAATAAAATCGCTTCGGAAATTGTTAGCAGACTGTTAGCAATAAAATTATTTGGCAGGAGCCATAATGCATTTTTTTTGAATAAAATTAAATATCGCACCCCGATGGAAATGATGTGGCTATGGGCAAAGCCAAAAACAAAGGCTGTGATGATGAGGGCTTTTGTTGCCCCTTTCATAACTGTTAATTGCTTTTGAAAATATCCTCGAAACAAGATTTCTTCAGCGAGGGGCCCTAGGATACAAGTGGAAAAGATAAAGGGTAGAAGAAACGTTAGATTGTATGTTTGATAGGGAATGACATTTTGTTCCGGAATATTCATAATAAACTTGAGTGTGCTCAAAGCTAAAGATAACAAGAGTGCATCAATGCCCCATCTTAAGATTAAAGAAGTTCGTTTTTCGGATGGCCACACAAAGAGTTGTTTTAGTGAAAAGGTATTGAACCCGAGCAGATAATAACCACAGAAGAGGTAGAAGAGACTTTCAATGCAAAGGCTGATCCATAATGTTGGAAAAGTAGTGAGCCGACCATAGTTTACACCAAGGGAAGATCCCATTATCAGAAGAACCCACCAAAAGATAAAAACAAGGCTAAAATGAAAAAGAAGAGAAGGTAGGGATTGGTGTTTTTGTTTCATTCAGCCGCTATGCTGTTCAGAAATGCGGAGAGGTGTCAAGGGTATGAGAAGGCTTGTATTTTAAAAAGTATGTGGATTCTTTTTTATCTTTAAATCTTATTGCCGAGTTGGAATAGTTTCCAGTCGCATCGTGTAATGGTTATTAATCCTAGCAATGCGAGGATAAAAGGTGTCGCTGGATACTTCCAGGCTTTATAGAAAAATGGTAGTACCATAAGAGGAATCCCGAGGACGATGGGTGTTAAAAAATTAAAAAGAAACTCCCAATAAGATGGTGGCGTTGCTGTGGGGCCAAATTTTTGTTCACGCATTTTCCGAAGAAAGGTGTAGCTGCCCCAAATAGATGTAACGCAAATTAAAGACCATAAAAGAAAGTCAGCCCATAAAACCCCAGTAGGCCAATGAGTCCATTGCGGACCGCAAATGAGTCCTAATAAAAGAAGAAAACATTCTAAAACTAATAAGAAAGTTTCCCGAATTTTTTGTTTAATTGCCCTGATTTGATTTCTATGACTTGTCATTTGATATTTTTAATCCGATTCTGAGGGCGGCTACAATTAAATCATCAACTGTTTCCGAACTTTTCCATACATCCGGGCTGAAAGGAAGCCAAAGCCAAAAGCCTGGCATGTTGGCTCCGTGTTTCTCAAGGCGTGGAGCGTTTGTAGTGTTTTTAGAAGTGACAAGTTCTGCAAAAGAAAAGGAAGTGCCTAAAAAAGAAACAAGAGTTGTTTCTTTAGCGAGAAGCTCTTTTATTTCATTCCATGTCATTTTGCCATTTCTAGAAACATCCAGCAAAAATTCTCTTTCCGTTGCAATCTGGCCTTCTTTTGGAAGAGCTGGAAAAGTTAATTGAAGGCATAGATCTTCTGCTTCAACAGGAGAGTTCAAAGAAAAGGTTGGGGCTTGACGGTTTAAACGGATCCAACCGTTTTGAAAGTTATGTTTCTGTTTGAGAGAAGTAAACGTATTCTCCATCCCAGCTAG
>CAZQCI010000055.1:0-3108 GCA_964592255.1 uncultured Nitrospiraceae bacterium
CCTGCCGGGCCCCACCAGGGGTGATTTTTTTTGTCAAAATGGTTTTTTCATCTATAGTGACATTTAAGTTATAGGGAACGATATGATTTTCACAGAATTGTGACATCTGCATATGTTGGGGGATTATTTTCTTTTCTTCTGCCGTATATTCCCGGCAAATTTTTATTTTATTTTCTGTAGAGCGCCATGAAAGGCGCAAAAGACTTTCAGTCGCGTCCTTGCCTATTTGGATATCACTGAAATAAGCAAGAAGTACGATGAGAAAAGCAGAGAATAAAATTTGTATTAGGGTTTTCATCTCAATGACGTTATTTTAACTGACACTCTAGGCTGATATCTACTTTCTGTTCTGTTTTTTGTTTTTCAAGTAACGCTATGTCTTGCTTAAATTGTTCTAAATCTCTTAGAGCTTTTTTTCTTTCGAGAGGCCCGTAATACGATAAGCGGACACGACGCGTATCAACATGGGCTCGCAACGCCGATTCTTTACCTTCGTAAAGTCTTTGATGTAACCATTTGGGTCCTTCTCGATTACTACAGTTTCGCGGTGGGCAAGAAATAATAAACACACCTCGTACGCCACGTCGTAAAGCATATTCCACGACTGCGGCATGGAGCCCCCCGGAGCAATGAACCGAATAATAGCTGACATCATGTAAAAATGTTTGAGCCGACAGACTTTGCTGGCAGCCGATGATTAAAATAGGAGATACGTCTGGTTGTGTGTTGAGAAATTCTTCCATGCTTTTTAATTGTTCTCGTCCATTTCTTCCCGGAGGACCTACACCCATAGGGTCGCAAGAGGCGGAGCAAATACCGCAACTGATGCAGCGGCTTGGATTAACCTTAGCGACTTCCGCAGAGCCCGCTCCGATGGTTCGTGGCACCATTGAAATCGCATCGAAAGGACAATCGTGGTAACACGACGTGCAGCCCGTACATGATTTTTCGTGAACAAATGAAGGAGGCAACCGGAGATTGCTTGAGGGCTTTAATAGCCATGGAATACAGATTAAAAAAAGAATGAAGGCTATCCATAAAAAAGCTTGAGTCATTGGTGTTAAGTAGAAAGACCCAGGTAGCCAAAAACCATAAAACAAATTCATAGGAACGCGTCCTGTCATGGAAAGTGCATTCGCTTTTTCAGCCAGAGGGGTTGAACAAACAATGGAAAGTATGACTAAACAGAGTGTGACTCCAGTCATGAGCCCCTTGGGAGGGAGAAGATGAGGCCTGGCAACCCGTGATGTATGGATCCAAAAGATGAAAGCTAAACCGACAGGAAGTGAGACGTGCATGAAAAGGTTTAAGAAAAAAAACGAACGAGAGGGAGGTTCAAAAGTTTGAAACCCACGGGATAAAGGTTCCGAGAAAATAGGAAAGAGATCAAAAAAACGGGCCATTTCGACGGCCATCAATTTTCCTTGAATGTCCCATACCAGTATTAAGCCCGAAATACCGGAGAAAATTAAAAAGCCGGTGAGAATAATTCCTGAAATCCAAGCCAAAGTTCTTGTTCCCCAATATCGCCCTTGGAGGATCATGCGAATCATATGAAAAAAAGTGGCTACGATCGCCGCATTAGCCGCATAGTGATGCAGAGAGCGGATCCAGCGTCCTAAGGCTATTTGAGAATGAATGTATTGAACGGATTCGTAGGGTGAACTGATTTTGTAGAAAAAAACGAGATAGCATCCCGTTACAATAACAAGGCCTAACAGAAAAACGGCTAGCACTCCACTTTGATAGAGTGGATTAAAACGGGAGTCATAAATTTTATCGAAGAGATAATCCAACCAAAGAAAAGGCTGCGTGAGAATGGATTTCATTTTAGAAGAATAATTCATCAAACAGGAGACCTTATTTCAGAGTGGCGAATAAGTCCTCCTAGATTAGCCGTTCTTGCAATAGTGACCAAAGAGAGAAGGGCTGCCAAAATAATGGCCCACGTGAGAAATTTTGGATAAGTTTTTCCACGACAAGTAAGAACACTACCCACTAAGGATAAAGCACCCAAACTAATTAAAGACACCAACGTCGCCAAGGCGGCCTCTTCATGGTTTTCTATTAATTGTTCATTGATTCCGGGCAAATGTTCCACCACTTCTTCGGCTTCTTCACCGGAAAGATAAGTGGGGACTATGGCCACAGACGAGATCATCCATATCAAGAGGCCGGCTTGGCGTAACGAGGTTAATCTTCTATTAAGAGAAAGAGAAATTAAGAATAGTCCCAATCCCACTCCTGCAATTGGCAGGTGAACCATGACTAAGTGAAGATGAGCCGCATTCATATTTTCTCCTTTCCCTATTTTTTTAGAACTGCGCCTGAGTTGACAAATAGAAGAAGTCGGATTGTTGGGAATACCCTTGATCTTTAAGAAACGATCCAGGAACGAAATGTCCGTATCCGGCTCCTAATTCAAAATACTCATCCATAACCCATTTTCCTTGCAGATCCACCTCATGACCGGCAATTTTTCCCAGGCCAGGGGCCCCCGTATAAAAGCCAGAAAAAGTATCACCAGTAGAATGATTTTTATCGACAGCTAACAAATGATACGCAGCTGCCGCATAGAATTTATTGGGTTTCACGCTGAATTGGACAGATCCATCGTGCATGTTACTCCAGGGTGTTAAATCCATCATGCCGTACTTATTATGATTGGTGGGTAGAAGATTATTGAATTTGGTGTAACGTCCGCTGTTTGGGTCGTCTCCTGTGGCATAATTATATTCTACGCCTAGTCGTGGTTTCCAATCGGCATCGAAGGTATAACCTACGGCGCCATGTCCGGCAAAAGCTAAGATACTATTGGATCCAAATTTACCCATCTGTACAGCAGTTTCAACTCCAAAATCGATTCCATTGTCGAACTTGGAGGCCATGCGTGTTCCCAAGGTATGAACGCTCAAAGTATCTCCTGTTCCTGCTGCGGCACCGGTTGCTCCATCGTTATCTTCAAGGATGAGATAGTATCCATCCAAAACGCCGCTAGGAAATTTTTTCCACGTGGCATAAAGCCCTCCAAGGTATTGGCCATCTCCTACATTGGTGGGTGTTTTGTTGGTAATGGCCGCTAGCCCTATAAGGCCCCAGGTTTCGGGT
>CAZQCI010000055.1:3118-13647 GCA_964592255.1 uncultured Nitrospiraceae bacterium
CGACCTACGTTACTCCAATCCACTGAGCCGACTAATCTTTGTTCGCCAAGTGCTACTTCCTGACGTCCGGCTTTAATGGAGAAAGGATTATTGCCGATATTAGTGATGTCGACATAACCTTGGTGAAGATCTAACCCTTCATCATCACCGGTTGGAAGTGGGCTGGCTGCGGTTTCTTCTCCAAAATCACGGGAATCTTGTCCTTGAACAAAGAAACTTACATGATTTGTTGGTTTAAAGAGAAGCCCGAAACGGGAGCGTAGCAGTACAGATAAATCATTGGTTGTACTTTTAGGGACATTGGGTATGGATTGAGTTAAATCATTTCTAAATTCAGGACGCACGCGTACTTGACCGGAAAATCTGATTTTATCACCTACCCATAATCCATCCTTTTTTAGGACAATTTCTTTCTCTGATTTAGAGTTTGTTGCTGATTGTGAGGTTACGGGTTTGACTGTTTTATCCGATTCGGTAGCTGGACTGACTGTTTTATTTTTTTGCTGTTCTGCTTTCATTTCAGCCAAAATTTCAGCTTTAATTTCAGCTTTAAGTTTTTCAATGTCTATAGATTCAGCACGGGCTAAAAGAGGAAACACTAATAAAGAAATGAGCATGAATGTATTTATTTTTTTCATGGGAGCCTTTCATTTTAGGGTTAGTTCAAAAATCTTTTTTTAATTTTTCAACTACAGCTTCGGCGGCGTTCATAACCCCTTCTTCGTGTAGAATGGGAATTCCTGTTGCATCTAATAGCGTGATGGAGGAGCTATGATTAAATCCACCTGTAGGAATAGAGCGATAGGTATAATCCAGTAGGGCCGCGATATCGCGTACTTCATCATGTGCCGGTGCTGCTAATTTCCATCGCGACAAGTCTAACTTATGGTCTTGGGCTAATTTTTTAAGAACTGAGGGGGTGTCATTTTCGGGGTCGAAAGTGATGAGCAAAACACGTACTTTTTTACGGGTAGACTCAGTCAGTTTGGCATCCATTTTTTTTAAAGCATCCAGTAACAGAGGGCAGGAATAATTGCAGGAAGCATAAAACATACTCACCACGACTAAATTCCCTCGATACGTATCAAGAGAGATTTGTTTTCCATCTTGATCGGTTAAGTGTGCCGTTAAATCGTAAATAGATTCTTGAGGTAAAGTAGTGGAAGAGGTGTGCCCACTGTTGGATGATAAAACGAGAGATAAGAAAAGTAATAGAGCGAGGCCTGTAAAACTAAATGAACTTCTCCTGTGTGAAGATACTTCTTTTCGAGATTGTATTTTTGGAAGTGTCATATTTATTCCCCATCTTTTGCGCATCGAAAACCTAAATTATGGACCGTGTAATGGGCTTTGAGAGAAGTACGGAAAGCGATTCGCATAAAACTGGCGTAATCATCTTTTTCAGTGGCCACAAGTGCACCGGCTCCGCAAAATCTTGTTTTATCCGGGCTTTCGGCATTTTCGCGATTATCACTAGAAATTAAACTACTGTTGAAATCGTCGACCCATTCCCAGATTAACCCGTGTAGGTCGTAAAGCCCCCAGAAGTTGGGTTGTCCTACCTTAATATTTGGAATCACTTTTGGAGCTGGTTCGGCATACCATTGCAAAATTTTATTTCTCCATTCCATGTCATGCCTGGCGTCGGGTTCTTTTTCACTGGCTTGGGCGGCATATTCCCATTGGTTTTCAGTTGGCAGTTTTTTTCCTTGGGCTTCGCAATAAGCTGTTGCGGCAAACCAACTGACATCGGTCACAGGTTGGTTTTGGTCCGCTTTTCCTAAAGACATTGGTCCTGCCCATTGACTGAGATATCGCTCATCAGCAAAAATTCTTTTTATTTTATCTTTTCGCCATTGAGGGTGTTGTTTGACGAAGGCGAGAAACTGGGCGTTGGTTACGGGTGTCTTGTCCATAAAGAAAGTGCTGACGGAAATTTCTTTTTCCTTACTGGATGGGGGGTAGAAGGGGCGATAGACGCCGCCTTCTACCTTCACCATCTCATCATCATTTCTTGATAGCTCTCCCGCGCTGACTTGGTTTAGTGCCAGTATTAAAACACCGACAACAAAGAATAACTTGCCCCTTTTCCGCTTTTTCTCCCGTAGATTTGTAGAGGGAAATAAAAGCGTGTTATTCATCCCTGCTTTTATCATTTTGCAGCTCCTGGAGGACGTTGTGTGCTTTCGCGAACTGCTTTCACTTCCTCAGCCGTGACTTGGCCTCCTTTATTTTCCCATGAATTAAGGATGTAGGTGAGGATGTTGGCAATTTCATCATCATTCAACTGACTCATCGCTGGCATGGTTGAGTTGTAATCCTTGCCATTGACTTTGATAGGGCCACTTAAGCCGTTAAGAGGAATAGAGATGAGCTTTTGTTTATCCCCATTGACCATGTCGGAATTGGCCAGCGGTGGAAAGACATTGGGTATTCCTTCACCATTACCTTGGTGGCAGGTAGAGCACGTTCCCATGAAGAGATTCTTTCCGGCTTCAATTTGAGATTCCTTGGTGAGCTTACCTTCTTTCATTTGTTTGGCGGCTTCAGCAACGGCAGGAGACGGCGCTGCTTTATCCGACAGATAAGCAGAATCAATTTCTTTACCGGAATAAACAGCCTTGTTGTCCGGGCCTTCTATTTTCATCATTCCCAAAGATCCTTTGTTAAAGGTTCGGAAAATAGAATGATCAACTAGAATATAGGTTCCAGGGACTTCAGTTTTATACTCCACAATGGCCGAACCACCGGCAGGAACTAAAGTGGTTTGCACATTTTCTTGATAGCGTGTTCCTCCTTCTTGATAGACTTTATCGAAAACCTCACCAATCACGTGGAACGAGCTTACAAGATTAGGGCCCCCATTTCCGACAAAGAGCCGTACGGTTTCTCCAACTTTAGCTTTCAAGGCTTTTTCACCTACCATTGATCCTTCCGACCCATTGAACAGAACGTAAGTAGCGTTTTCCTCAATCGCTTTTTGCATATCAAAGGGTTGCAACCCTTTCTCACGGTACTTGCCAACGGTATAAAAATCGCCTTGTACGATGTAATATTCTTTATCAACTGGAGGTAAGCCTTGAGGAGGTTCCACTAAGATTAACCCGTACATTCCATTAGCGACATGCATCCCTACGGGAGCCGTGGCGCAATGGTACACATACAATCCAGAGTTTAAGGCCTTGAAAGTAAACTGTGACTCATGCCCAGGTGCTGTAGCTGAACTGGCGGCTCCACCTCCAGGACCAGTTACGGCATGCAAATCTATGTTATGCGGCATTTTATTATCCGGATGGTTTTGAAGATGGAATTCAACAGTATCTCCTTGGCGTACGCGGATAAATTTTCCGGGGACGTGACCTCCGAAAGTCCAGAAGGTGTAATCAACCCCATCCGCAATGGGCATAGTCACTTCTTTTACTTCAAGATGAACCACGACTTTAGCAGGATAGTCTCGTTTGATAGGAGGGGGGACATTAGGTGCATCAGTGAGTACAGCTTCAATAGGATCTCCTTTGGGTGGGCCAAAGTCCCCTTTAGCTGATCCACCCGTATCTTGAGGTGTCCCAGCACAGGCCGAAGCAATCAGAGCAACTCCTAAAAAAGATAAAATATTTTTATGCATAATGTCTCCTTGGTTAAAGTGATCGGCTATGTTTTTTTGTTCGTTATCTTCAGCGTATTCACTATTTCTTTGCGTAAGATAGTGTTCAACATGAGGCCCAATAATTTGTTTTTAAAATTAAGATCAGATTAAGAAAGGAAGAGTAGATGGGTTATGATCTACATCATAGAGAAAGTAGATTTAAGATAGTGGGTAGAAAAAAATAGTCATGCCGGGGTGACGTCTGGTAAACACATAAAAAATTTAAAATGGCCCCACTGCTAGAGAGTGTCTTAAGATTACTTTTTGTTAGTAGTTTACCTTAGTTCTTTAAAAGACTGGATTCCCGCTTTCGCGGGAATGACGACTGCGTAAGGTGATTTAGTAACTCAAAGAGTTGAAGGGTTCTTAATCAAGGTTTAACGTTTTATTTAATGATTCAGGATCGGGGATTTCGATGTACTTATCTTGGGTGACCAGGAGATTGTCCTTAGTCCATAAACTCAAAATACGGATGACGGTTTCAACTGATGATCCGACTCTATCGGCAATATCTTGACGCGTTAAGGGAATAGGGATTCGGCTTGTTTTTCCAAAAATAAGTTGGACTCGGTTAAGTAAATCAAGCAGGAAAACGGCAATACGTTTTTCTACGGAATCAAAAGAAGCACTTCGGTCGATGTGGGCTTGTTGGATTCTTTCCCCCATTTGGTTAATAAGGGTTTGTCCTATTTTAGGATGAAGTAGAAAAATATCTTTAAAATTTTTTATTTCTATTTTCATGACAGAAGTTTCTTCAAGAGCTAAGGCACTCACAGGATACAATCCATTCTGCATGGCCACCACAGCTCCAAGAATATCTCCCCGCATTAAAATGTGGACAATACGTTCTTTACCATCCGGGTGGGCTTTGACTAATTTCATGCTTCCAGAAAGGATAATGTAAGTATGGCTTGCGGGGTTGCCGGCGGAAAAAAGAATTTCTCCTCTTTTAAGTTCACAAAAAAGACATTTTGCAACCAGTTGTTGGAGATCATCAACGGTTATGTCTTTAAAAAGAGGGAGGCTTTTGATGAGACGTAAATCTTTCATGATCTAAAAAGTATATGATGAAGATCATAATTTTTTCCAGTAAATATCGGAAAATAAAAAAATGTCGGGAGCCGCAACAACTTATTTGCTTCAAGAGCATGAAACTATTACTCGTGCGTTGAATCTGGCTCGATTACTCTATACTCAGTACAATCTTAAGAAGGAAGTGGATATGGAGCCTGTCAGTGTGCTGCTCGATTTTTTTTCCGGTTATGCGGACAAAATTCATCATGCTAAAGAAGAAGATGTTCTTTTCCCTTATCTTGATAAAATGAGTGTGTTATCCGGTGGTCCTCATTGCAGTTATTATTCTTCGTTAAGATTTATTAGCCCGCCTATTGAAAAAGTGATTCACAATTTAAATGAAGAAATGCACAAGCCAGATGAGGTTAAAAACCATACGATAACAGAAGGTAATCCATTAAATCCTATCCTTGAAGAGCATGCTCTTGGACGCAAGCTGATTGAACGTTTACGCTTTGAATTGGAAGGTTTACAAAAAAAACAAAAAACTGATTTTCGTGATTTTTTTTATTATTTAAATCGATACATAGGTCTTTTAGAAGAGCATATCAAAAAAGAAGACACCTGTCTTTTTTACATGGTTGATTATTATTTTGATGAAAATATTCAGCAAGAAATTGTAGCACGTTTCAAAGAAGTAGATCAAAAAATAGAGAAGGAGCTGAAATATTGGATAAAAATGATATCAGACTTAGAGAAGCCTGGGTGATTTTCATTTTGGGCCTAAAAAAGGCATCGTTTCTTTATTCACTTCCCCTGTGGAGGTGTTGATAATCTGAAAATCAATATTAAATTCTCCTGTGAAGTCTTTTTCAGCCATTTCTACAAAAACAGGAATACGTTTATCTCCCAAGCTTTCCAATTCGACGTTTTGAAGTGGCATGACAAAAGAAACTCCCGGCAGGATTTTTGGTGTGATGGTGAATGTGCTTTTATCCGGTGATTTGTTGACCAGATGAAAAGCGTACTGGTTACGGATAATCCCGTTTTCTATGATGAAAGGAGCTTCTGTCAATCTGAGGATATGTGCTTCAAAACCATGTCTGCGGGATAAAGCGATACTAAACACAGTGACACCAATAACCATTAATAACGTGTAGAGATAAATTCGTGGGCGTAAAATACGTCGCGCTAAACCATTGAGCCCGTTTAAAGAATCGTAACGGATGAGTCCCGGTTTTTGCCCGATTTTCATCATGATATCGTTACAGGCATCAATGCAATTGGCACAGCCGATGCATTCCAGTTGCAATCCGTTACGGATATCAATACCTGTGGGGCACACATCCACACAACGGTTGCAAGAAATACAATCTCCGCGGCCGACTTGCTGTTTTTTGCCACGGGGCTCTCCTCGTTTTTCATCATAGCCGATAACTAAGGTGTCATCATCGGTTAAGGCGGATTGGATTCTTCCGTAAGGACAAATGATGAGACACATTTGTTCACGAAACCAAGCAAAGTTGAAATAAATAAGAAAGGTAATAGTCATTACAAATATGAAGGCCCCCCAGTGTTCGGAAGGAGAATGAGTCATAAAAAGAATGAGTTGATCCAGGGAAACAAAATAGCTGAGAAAGATATGGGTAATGACAAGAGTGACTAGGATGAAGAGAGCGTGTTTTAAAATAAATTTTCGGGTTTTAAAAAAATTCCAAGTTTGATTTTTAAGTAAAATTTGTGAAGAGCGCGGTCCTTCAATCCAGCGCTCAATTTTTCGATAAACTCCTTCTAAAAATACGGTTTGGGGGCAGGCCCAGCCACACCAAAGTCTTCCTGCTAAAGCTGTGATGTAGAAGAGGGAGAAGAGAAACCCGCTGAGGATAAAAAATACTAAATAAAAATCTTGGGCATTATATGTTTGTCCAAAAAGATAAAATTTCCGGTGAATGATGTCGAGTAAGATGACAGGATGCCCTTTGATTTTACACAAAGGAATAACCGCATAAATAATGATTAGTAGCCCAAAACCCAGAAGACGGGAAGAAGTGAAAAAACCATGTACATCGGAGATCCGAATTTTTTGCCGTGTACCATCCGCGGCTAGGGATGATTTCATCATTCCAATTTCTCTCCCTGGGGCGGTTTAGCACCGGGAGGTGAGCTGCCGTGTAAAGAACGAATATAGGCTACAAGCCCTTTCATTTGTTCGGGCTTGAGCACTCCTTTCCACGCTAACATGCCTTTTTCAGTGACGCCATTTTCGATGGTATTAAAAATTTGGTCAGGCTTATTGCCGTGCAGCCAATAATCATCAGTTAAATTAGGACCGATAACTCCTTGACCTTGCGGGCCATGGCAGGCGGCACAATTGGTTGCAAATGTTACTTTGGCAGCATCCATAGCAGTGTTATCAGCCATTAATGTTTTTATGTTTTCTTCACTGAGGGTTGAATTAGGGGCAGATCCATTTTGATATTTTTGATTGTGGGCCACCATATTATTTTTAAGCTCATCATACAACCCAGGGCCTTTGAAGGTTTCGTAATAAAGCCAATAACCAATTCCAAAAATCACAGTAATGATAAAGGTGCCTAACCACCACCGTGGAAGTTGATTGTTGTATTCTTGAATGCCATCGTAGGAATGTTTTTTAAGTTCATCTTGTTTCATAGTTTTCATCCTCTAAAGGAAGTTGAGCGATGTTTTTGTGTCGGTCATGCGATTTAACCGACCAAAAAATAGCCCCCACAAAAAGAGCGCACATCAGAATAATGATAGGAAAAAAACTCTGATGTCCTAATTGTGTTACAAACTCACTGAGCATGGTTTTCTCCTTTCTTATCTTTTCCTAATTTTTGAAGATAAGAAATCAGAGCCACAAGTTGAGAGTTGGGATCAACATCCACTTGGTTTTGTTTTAGCCCTTCGCTGATATTTTTAGCTTGAAGTTTTGCCTGGTCTACAGCACTTGAAATGTCTGCGTTGGCATAAGGTACCCCCAATTTTTGCATCAAACTCATTTTTTTGGGAAGAAGAGCGAAGTCAGTTTTAAGAGAGGTTAGGAATTCATAAGGAGGCATAATAGAACCCGGTGATGTGGATCGTGGATCTATCATGTGCTTATAGTGCCATAAGTCCGGATATTTTCCTCCTACGCGGGCTAGATCCGGTCCGGTTCTTTTGGAACCCCATTGAAATGGATGATCAAAGGCAGATTCCCAAGATTCGGAAGGTGGTCCGTAACGTAATGTTTCAGAAACCATCGGTCGAATCATCTGAGTGTGACACGTGTAACAACCTTCACGTAAATAAATATCCCGTCCTACTAATTCAAGCGGAGTATAAGGTGCGGTATTCTTGGCTACAGGAGCTTCTTTAGCAGCCATGAACATGGGAACCATTTCTGCAACTCCTCCGGCTAACACAGCAACCAGAACAAAAACCGTAAAGAGAAGAGGACGATGTTCAATGACTTCATGCCACGGATTACCACCCGGTTGGTCCAGTTTACGATTGGCTATTATGAAACTGGTGACGGTTAAAGCCGCAAAACCTGCCAATATAAAAAATGTATTGAGAGGGCCTGCATTGCCCATGGCGAAGAGTAATATCATGCCTACAACTAAAATAATCATGGTGGGAGAAAAAATGAGACGTAACCAACTGACTTTAGGAGCAGGAGTTTCATCGATGATGACTGTGACGCTGGCTTCCACCGGTTGTCCCGATTTTGCTGTAGCGATTAAATTCCAAGCCATCAGAATAAACGTGCCTAAATAGAGTACGCCTCCAATAATGCGTATGATGTACATGAGGTGGGAGGCAAAAATTGATTCTAGGAAATTTGGATACATCAGAGTCCCCTCAGGGGTAAGAGTTCTCCACATCAGTCCTTGAGTGAGTCCACTAGCGTACATGGAAGCCATGTAGAGTAGGATACCGAAAGTGCCGACCCAAAAATGAAAATTGGCCATTTTTTCAGACTTTAGTTTTGTGCCGAAAAGTTTTGGTACTAACCAATAAAACATTCCTGCAGCCATGAAACCATTCCAACCCAAAGCTCCACCATGGACGTGTCCAATGATCCAATCGGTAGAATGAGCTAAACCATTAATGGATTTGATGGAAAGCATAGGGCCTTCAAAGGTTGACATTCCGTAGAGAGTAATACCGGCAACAAAGAATTTAACGACCGGGTCGGTGCGGAGTTTGTCCCAGGCGCCCCGTAGTGTGAGTAACCCGTTGATCATGCCTCCCCAACTGGGAGCCCAAAGTGCCACACTAAAAATCATGCCTAAAGTTTGTACCCAATCTGGTAGGGAGGTGTAGAGCAGGTGGTGGGGCCCTGCCCAAATATACATGAAGACTAAAGCCCAAAAGTGAATGATGGAAAGTCGGTAAGAATAAATAGGTTTGCCGACGGCTTTGGGCATAAAATAATACATAATGCCTAAAATAGGTGTGGTCAGAAAAAAGGCCACGGCATTATGTCCATACCACCATTGGACGAGCGCATCTTGCATCCCTGCATAAACGGAATACGATTTTAAAAATGTTAGTGGTAAAGAAATGTTATTAACAATGTGGAGAACCGCTACAGTGACTATGGTGGCAATGTAAAACCACAGAGCGACATAAAGTTGTTTTTCATTTCTCTTTTTTAAAGTCCAAAAGAAATTAACCGCAAAACCTACCCATACGGCAGCAATAGCAATATCAATGGGCCATTCCAATTCGGCATATTCTTTTCCTTGTGTAAATCCTAAGGGAAGAGTGAGGGCTGCTGCGACAATAATCAGTTGCCATCCCCAAAAATGAAATCGGCTTAAAAAATCCGAAGCCATTCTGGCTTTGAGCAAACGTTGCGTGGAATAATACACACCAGCAAACATCATATTGCCCACAAAAGCGAAGATGACGGCATTTGTATGTAAGGGGCGCAGTCGGCCATAACTGAGTAAAGGAGGGATATTAAGATAAGGAAAAGCAAGTTGGGATGCGATGATCACCCCGACAAGCATTCCAACAATACCCCAAATAACTGAGGCGAATAAGAAATAACGCACGGATTTATCATCATAAACAATGGTTTTACTTTGCATTCTGGTCGTCCTCCAAAGGTAGAAGAGAAATTTGATCTGCCAACTGAATATCTTTATTTTTTACAATGAAAAAGAAAAGCAACAAAGCACTTAAAATGAAAATCACCCCAATAAACATCAGTAGAATGAGAATGTGCATATTTTTTTTATTTTTTAAAAAAATCTATTACAAGTTCTTTGAAACAAAAGTCAACCAAGTATGGGGTAGCAAACTTGTTGGTGCTAAGCCTTTCGCATTTTTTTTACTGTCCAGCTGATGATGGTTAGTGACCCCACAGGCATGAGGATAGCCGCCAATAACGGTGTCATCAGGCCAGATAAAGCTAAAGATGTGGTGCCTATATTATATATTATTGAGAAAATCAGGTTTCCATTGATGGTTCTTTCCAGTTTTTTGGCAATGACAAAAACCCGTGGAAGCCATCGTAGGTGTCCTGCTGAAAAAAAGAAATCGGTACAACGTGTAATCATGGCTTTCTCCCAAATAGGAGCGCCAGATAACAAGGCCGTTTCAAAAGCGGGGCAATCATTGAGGCCATCTCCGAGCATCAGTGACTCGGACGCTCCCCATTTTTTAATTACTTCACCTTTTTGGTTAGGGCTACAGGCTGCAAAAACATGATTGTTCAAAAAACCCAATTCTTGAGCCATAGCTTTCACACGTTCAGGTTTATCTCCGCTCAGAAGGTAGGTGTTTAATCCTTGTTGATCTAATTGCTTCAAGGCTTGTTTGGCGTCTTCCAGAAGGGTTTCTCTTAGTTTAA
>CAZQCI010000056.1:0-13231 GCA_964592255.1 uncultured Nitrospiraceae bacterium
CCTGCAGTCTCCGCCCCAACGGAAAAGGATAACTCACCGCCTCCTTCTGAAGAAGAAGTCATGCCTCATATCTCTTCCGAAACGATTGCTGACCCAATCCCTCCACCCGATCCGGCGTATTAAATGCATGTTTCATTCTGACGTCTTTAAGTGGATGGAACAACTGATGCTGTGAAGGTTGTTACGGCTGTCATGGCGCTTGAGGTTGTCTGGTCGAAAGTGTTCCTAGTAGAGAGAGGGTTTGATGGGTCTGATGTAGTAATCCCTAACGCTTCTGCCCAATTATGATCATTAGCTCCCGACTGAGTAAGGTTGATGCATAGGGTTATCAGATCGGGGTCTTGTGAATTTAAGATTTGTGCTACATGAGAATAGTAGGCTGTAGGGATGCGCCCCTCATCGAGCATTCTCTGCAAAAGACTGGCTTGAGTTGCTGTACGCTGTGTTTCTGATTGTGTTGCAATAAGAGCACGGGGAAGAAGGGGTTGAGCTGCTTTAACTGGAAAATTTTGTTTCATAGCCATGAAGCGTTGTATGTAGTGGGGGTACTCATAACCACTTCTGCTATAGCGTGCCACTTTTGTTCCTTCAGACAAAGTGTAGTGGGCAAAATCCTCCGCAAATAATTCTTCTCCGGGCCTTCCAGGAAAAAATCGTTGATAGAGTTGTGTGTAGATAGGTAAGGTTGAATCGTAGGCATGTCCTAATTCATGAGCTATCAAGTCGAGTAATTCAAAATATTTTGAATAGCGCACCCCTAGAGTTCTAAAATTCGCATAAATATAATCGCTGGCGTGATCAACGGGTTCTATTTCTGTTGTCAAAAGATCTCTTTGCCGAACAAAGGGTCTGTAGATGGTGATTGTTTTTTTCTCTCTATCGTAACTACCGCCTTCTTTTTGATCTGCAAAGAGGAGTTGGCTTACTTGTTCTGTTTTTAAAAGGCCGCATCGATGGAATTGTCTGAGGGCTAACGCAAGCTCTTCAAATTCTTCATCAGACATCCAAAAGTTGGCGGATACAGTAAGTCCTAATTCACGGCTCAGTTGCCTCAATTGAGGATGGGGAATACCTATTCTGGCATCGCGGACAATAATTTGGGCCATTGTGCCAGGGGTCTGATGAACTAATTCGGTTCGGTCTCTAAAATCCAATGTGAGCCCTATGCGTTCTTCAGGTGGTTTGTTTTCTAATATTTTGTCTACTGCGCCAATGACATCGGAGGGGATGAATCTGCAACGATCCGCTAAAACAACGGCTCTGTATTTGCGTTCCAAGTGTATGAGGTCTGGATTTTGAATGATATCGTATTCCGTCAGTACGTCTGCAATGGTGGCGGCCGCTCGGTGGCTATCGGGTTCGTCGGCTAAAACACCGAGACATAAATTTTTAAAAGCCTCTGTCCGGCTTTTAATAATGCCAATGTGATGTCTGCTGCCGCTTGCGATAAGAATACGGATCTCTTCCCATGTAAAACCTTGTGTGCTGAGCCAAGGAAAGAGGGGGGCTAAGCCTTCTAGCATATGTCCCGGTTCTATGTTTGCTAGTTGGGCAGCGCCTTGAATAACAGAGTAGGTTTCTCGGGGTAAAAGGCGATGTGGTAACCACCATGTTTCAAAAAGTTCTTTTGCACGGCTAAAATCAGCTAGGTCTTGGGTTCTCCCTGGTGTGACACCGTAACGAGTAGCATCAAAGAAATGAATACCACATGCGTTAAGGTGGACTGTGAGTCTGCGCATGAGATTGGGATGAGGAATGTGGTCTGGTCGCTGGCGCTCATGGTCCTCAAGGATTGCTAATAAACTTTGTTGTCCTCGCGGGTTTAGTCTGTTGTATAATTGCCATTTTTCTTGAGGGTCTAAAAGCAAGTCGGGCTCATCGGCCATGCGCATCATCAGCTCCACGGGCACTGATATTTCTTCGCCTAGGTACCATCCTTTCGGTAGGGTAGGACCTATGGCATCAAATTCTTTAACTCCCCATTTATTTCTACCTATGGCTTGCAGCAAATAGTCGGTATGTTCAAGAGCGCGATCCGTGTATTCACCACTTAATTCAATGAGTCTGGCTATAAGGGTTATTGCTCTATCTGTTGGTATGCCAATAGCTTTAAAGTGATTGGAGAGTGACTCTAAGTGTTCCGCCAGACGACACGTCCATAGATCAGGGTCTATACTTACTTGCGCTGCGACACCATAATACATGTCTAGTAACGCAATGATGTCATTGGCCTGATTTGTTTTAAGAGTGCCTAAGACAGGGCGGAGGAGCATGTCTATGCCAAGAAAATAATCTTCATTATAAAAAAGGGAGCCGTGATGTGTGTTGGGGGCATCTGGTAGTTTTTGTTTTGAACGGTTTTTGTCTGTGCCGGTTAACTGAGGGTTGTTGTCTATTGCTGAAAAAATAGTCTGTATTCTCTTATCCCGGTACGCGAGGTTGCTGATAATGATGCTACCACGGTTAACGAGCCTTCTGGGTTCGTTGTGAAAGTGCAAATCTTTTTTGTTTCCCTGAACAAAAACATCCAATGCTGTTGGAGGGAGGGTGGATACTTCTTTGGCTGCTGTTTCAGGGGGGGGCCTGAAATCTTTTCTTAATTCTAAAGCGCCATCTAGTTTATTTAAAGAACCGATGCCCATAGTGTTAACGAGTAATTTTTGACGATTTAAGGGCTTATCGGACCCCGACTGAGAATGTTGCTTGTTTTTTTAAGTATTAAATTTTTTTGACTAATTATTTTTACAATCTAATTATTGACATTCAAAAAAATGGCGAATATAGGGGTCGTCAAATAAAGCGTTTCCTTGCGGGGTTTTTTTTGTTGTGTTAGCTTGAGCGCATGCTTTCCGAAGAGAAGCAAAATTACCAAAAAAGAGCCTTTGTTTTTGTGATGGTAGCCTTGGGTGTTGCTTTTTTCTACCTGATGCGTCCCATGTTGATCCCTATCTTATTGGGAATGATTTTAGTGGTTTTATTACACCCCACGTATCAAGTGATCTTAAAGTTTTGTAAAGGTTATCGTTATGTGGCGTCTTCCATTGCCACTCTCCTGATATTCCTGCTGCTTGTTTTACCCACGGGGATTGTCATTGCTTTGCTAGCCAACCAAGCCATCGATTTTTTTTCTCAAGGCAATGTTCAAGAAACGATAGGCCGGCTTTTTACCGACGAAGCGTATCAGCGTTTTGTACAGCCCTTGATGCTTCAGTTACAGGAGCATTTTAAATTTCAAATTGATTTGCCGCGACTTCTGATGAATGCCGCCCGTGAAACCCTTCGTCATTTAACGGCATTTTCTCCTCAAGTTTTAAGTCTTACCACTAGTTTTGTTTTTAGCTTTTTTGTGATGCATTTTTCTATTTTTTTCCTTTTTGTCGAAGGCGATAAAGTGTTTAAAATTTTTCTCGATTTGTCTCCCATTAAGGCTCGTTATGAACAACGTTTAGGGAGTGATTTTAAAAACATGATTTATGCTACCGTGTATGGATATTTGGTGACGGCTTTAGTGCAAGCGGCTTTGGCGGGTATCGGTTTTTATGTGGCAGGTGTGCCGGCTCCGCTTGTTTTTGGAACCCTTACTTTTTTTATGGCCATGGTTCCCATTGTGGGGGCTACGGCCGTTTGGCTCCCCTTGACGTTGTGGCTCTATCTTCAAGGAGAAAAGGGAGCCGCCATTGGTTTGGGAATTTATGGTTTTGTTTTGATTTCAGGTGTTGATAATTTTCTTAAACCCCTCATTATTCAAGGGAGGGCCAAGGTTCATCCGTTGATGATTTTTTTCTCTCTTTTTGGAGGGATTAAATTATTTGGGCCTATCGGTATTTTATTTGGGCCTGTTATCACAGCCTTGTTTTTTGCTTGTATCCGCATTTATCGTGAAGATTTTGTAACTACCAACGATTCTACTTCTTAACAAATGTAAGATAGGTAATTTTTTTTCCTTCAGCCCTCCATTTTTTTTCAAAAAAAGTGGGCTCATAATCTGGAAATGCTGCTTCATCACTTTTATCCATCAAAGTGAGATCCTGAATAGGGAGGGCGTGTTCACGCACCCATCGAGCGTAAGGCAAATGATCGGTAGCAAAATTAAAATGCCCTTGCGATTTTAATTGGTGAGATATCAGCGTAATAAATTCGGTATTTAGTAACCTGCGGAAGGCGTGTTTATTTTTAGGCCATGGGTCTGGAAACAGCACAAAAATCTTTTCAAACGACTGCTCCGTAAAAAATTGAGGCACTACAAAACGGGCGTCTCCTTTTATTAATAAAACATTTTCAATAGATTTGCTTGTGAGGCGTTCCGTAATTTTATTAAAGCGATATTTGCCTATTTCTACGGCTACAAACTTTTTGTTTGGATATTGTTGAGCTTGGGCTAATAACCAGTCGCCGCGCCCCGGGCCTATTTCAAGAATGTTACCTAAAAAATGATCTGGCTTTTGAGGATAAAATAAAACTTCTTTACGAGATTCAAATTCGTAGGGAAAATTTTTCATTTGTGGTACTTTCCGCTTATGGATGCCATTATCGACCAATATCTGAATTATCTTGTGGTGGAAATGGGTTATGGCCGGAATACTCTGGAATCCTACGGGCATGACCTTCACTCGTTTTCCCGTTTTCTGCAACAGAAAAAAATATTTTGTTTATCACAAGTGACGGCCGAATACGTATTGGGCTATGTCCGCCGCGAAAGAATGCGTGGCTTATCCGCGCGTAGCCTGGCCCGCCAACTTTCTTGTCTGCGTAGCTTTTTCGCCTATTGTTTTCGAGAAAAAATTTTGGAAACGGATTGTACTCAAAATTTAGAAGCGCCTCGTTTGCACCGTAAACTGCCTTTTGCTCTGACTCGTTTTGAAATGGATAAGTTGCTTCAAGCGCCTTTGGCCAATTCGGCTCCTACCCCTGAAAATAGGCGTGACAAGGCGATGTTGGAGCTGATGTATGCCAGCGGATTACGTGTTTCGGAACTAGTCTCTTTTCAAGTAAGCCAGATTTATCTCAACGAAGGGTATGTGCTTGTCCGTGGAAAAGGAAATAAGCAACGCGTCATTCCTGTTGGTTCCAGCGCTCTTGATGCGATTAAAATTTATTTGGAAGAAGCCCGTCCTTTGTTGGCTAAAAATCGAAAGTCACCTTATCTTTTTATTAGTCGTCGGGGGACAGCTCTTTCCCGCCAAATGTTTTGGATAAACATCAAACGCTATGGTTTGATGCAGGGCATCAAAACCCGGCTGACCCCACATGTTCTGCGTCATTCTTTTGCGACACATTTGCTTGAAGGGGGGGCCGACTTGCGTTCTGTGCAAGTGATGCTGGGTCATGCCGATATTACGACCACCCAAATTTATACCCATTTATCCCGTAAGCATCTTTTAAGTGTGCATGAAAAATTTCATCCGCGGGGATAATGCTTTATAGAGGCTTGACATTTAAGCCTAACTTCTTTACACAAATTTAAAGAGGGTAGAGTCGATGCCTCTCTAAAAAATTCAAAAAAAAAGGGACATGCCAAAAAGGCCGATCAAACTTTGTAAAGAACCAGCCTGTAGGAATCAACAAACCACATTAGGGTATTGTCGTCTTCATTATCTTAAAAATTGGAAAAAAATCCGCGAAAAACAGCGCAAAAAAGCCATTTCTAGTCTGAATAAATATGTAGAGCATATCATGCGTAAAAATCCGGATACCTACATCGATACCATCAAGCAAGATCTTCGTGATGGTAGTCGTTTTCAACGAAAAGCCGAAGATTTTTTCTCCGCCGAAGAATACCATGACATCATGGAAGAGGTAGAGGCCGATCAAGAAGTAGAACGCATTCTCGATAATCTCAAAGTCGACGAGACTTTTTAACCCTTCCTTTATCCTTGAAACTTGCCTGCAAGCCGACTAGTTTGGCTCCCTCATGAAGGCTTATATCAAAACTTACGGTTGCCAAATGAACGAGCAAGATTCTTTACAGATGAAGGGTTTGTTGCATCGTTTAGGTTTTGGAGCCACAGAAGACCCTCTTGAAGCCGACCTGATTTTGATCAATTCTTGCAGTATCCGTGAAAAAGCTGTCCAGAAAATATATAGCGATTTGGGCCGTGTGCGCCCCTTGGCTGAAAATAATCCTGCTTTAATTGTTGGGCTTGCCGGTTGTGTGGCCCAACAGGAAAAAGAAAATTTAACCAAACGTTTTCCTTTTTTGGACTTAGTTTTTGGGCCTGATGCGATCCGTCATTTGCCTCAAATGATTGAAGAGGTTCAACACCGCAGACGCGAATCGTCTACCCATCATAGTTTAGTTCAAACTCGCTTTGACGCACGCCAAGATTTTGCTTTTGTAAATCTACTACCTCACGATTCCGAAAATCGCGTCAAAGCGTTTGTGAATATTCAAAAAGGATGCGACAACGTGTGTGCATTTTGTATTGTGCCGCGTGTCCGAGGGCCGGAAGTGTCACGTCCAAATAGTGATATTGTTCAAGAGGTTTCAGCACTTGTTTCTTTGGGGGTGAAAGAAGTGACCTTGCTGGGACAAAACGTTAATTCTTATGGCATGAAAAATTCGGATGAAGTTTCATTTGCCACTTTGCTTCATCGGGTGGCCAAAACGGGTATTCAACGTCTTCGCTATACAACGTCGCATCCTAAAGATGTGGATGATGATCTGATAGAAGCTCATCGCAGTATTCCTGCTTTGTGCCCTCATCTGCATTTGCCTGTGCAGTCCGGATCAAACCGTATTTTGGAAGCTATGCGTCGCCAGTATACACGGGAGCATTATTTGAGTTTGATTGAGCGTCTCAAAGAGGCTCGTCCTGGAATCTCTTTTTCCACCGATATCATTGTGGGTTTTCCTGGGGAAACGGAACAAGATTTTAAAGATACTCTCGATTTAGTCAAACAAGTGGATTACGATTTAAGCTATACCTTTATTTACTCACCTCGTCCGGGCACAACGGCTCTTCGTTTGGATGATGGTGTGAGTCGTGAAGAAAAAGAGGAACGTTTGGAGCGTCTTTTGGAATTACAGCGAGAAGTTGCCCGTAAACGTAATCAGCCTCTGGAAGGAACAACACAAGAAGTATTGGTGGAAGCCTTTGATGATGCTGTTGCTCAATATAATGGCCGCACACCAACAAATAAAATAGTTCATTTTTCTACTCAGCCCAAAGAAACTTTTGAAGAGTCCGGTCGTTTTGTAGGGCAAACGGTTTCTGTGTTTATCGATAAAGCAAATCCGTTTTCTTTGATGGGCACTTTGAAAAAAGTGTAACCGAATAGTTCATTGACTTAACTGACGCTGCGTTTATAGTGGGGCGCTAGGAGATATAAATGGATAACATTAACGATAGGATAGACCCTAACGACATGATTCAAATGAAGGTGACGGGGCTGACGATTGATCCTTTTACTAATATGCCCATCATCATTTTAAAAGATCCAGAAGAAAAAATGGCTCTTCCAATCTGGATTGGTTTAATTGAAGCCTCCGCTATTGCCACGGAGCTTGAAAAAATTGAATTATCACGACCCATGACACACGATTTGCTGCGCAATATTTTGGATGTGTTGGGTGTTCAAGTGACGCGTGTGGAAGTGACTGATCTCATGGATAATACTTTTTTTGCTCGCATTTTTCTAAAAAAAGATACGCAAGAGTTTATTATGGATTCCCGCCCATCCGATGCGATTGCTGTGGCGTTGCGTACAAAGGCTTCTATCTTTGTTGATAAGAAAGTGATGGATAAGTCGCGTCGTATTGACCTTTCTCGCGAGATGAATGACGGTCAAATCAAGGATCAAAAATGGGCTGAAATTTTAGAAAATCTTTCTCCTGAGGATTTTGGAAAATACAAAATGTAAATAAAGGGAGTGATGTGTCTGTCAGATTTTATGGAGAAGGTAGTGATAGTGAGCGCCTTAATTCGTTTTAAGGAATAAAGGGTTTTTATGAAAAGATGGGCGGTGGCTGTTTTATATTATGGGCTTATCTTTTTTCTTTCTTCTTTTTCCCATTTTGACCCCCGTTTAAATTCCGTTACGATTCATGATAAGGCTATTCACTTTTTTGTGTTTGGTTTATTTGGGCTTATTTTTGCTTGGGCTTATCTGCGTCAAAACTCCCGATTGAATTGGAAGCAGTGGATTGTGGCTGTGTTTGTATTGTTGGGAGTGGGTTTTTTTGATGAGCTTCATCAACATTTTGTTCCCGGTAGAAATGTTGATTTTTTTGATTGGCTTGCCGACTGTTTGGGAGCGTTGACTTTTTTTCTTATTTATTATTATCGAAACAAATATGTCGCTCATCGCATTTCAACATTTTAATCCTCAAGTTGCCTCTTCTGCTTGGATTGCTTCAAGCGCTCAAGTGATTGGTGATGTGGAAATAGGGGAAGATTCTTCCATTTGGTTTCAAACTGTGGTGCGAGGTGATGTTAACTCTATCCGAATAGGCGCCCGGACTAATATCCAAGATTTATCCATGATCCATGTTTCTAACCGTCATGGACCACAACCAGCGGTAACTGTGATTGGTAATGATGTGACTGTTGGACACCGCGTGATTTTACACGGATGCACTCTTAAAGATGGATGTTTAGTAGGCATGGGCGCTGTAGTGATGGATCATGCAGTGGTGGGGGAGGGGGCTATGGTGGCGGCCGGTTCTTTGGTGGTGGAAAAGACAATTGTTCCACCCGGATTTTTAGCCATCGGTTCTCCCGCCAAAGTCTTGCGCCCTTTAAAGGATAAGGAAAAACTCATGCTCCAATTTTTACCGGAGCATTATGCCAAATTGGCCAAAGCTTATGCCGGATCATAAAAATGAAAAAAATCGAGAGCAGGCTTCCAAGATTCATCTTGAGAAGAATGGTCAAGGTTTCTCAAAGGAAAAACACGATGACAAGCTCCATCAAGCTCGGATGAATTTTATCGATGGAGCGGGTCGTATTTCAGCTTCTCTTTTAGGAATTTTAAATCGTGTGTGCGGACAAATTTACGCTCTTCTTTTATTGTCCTCAGAACCTTTATCTTTAGACGACATTGTTACCGAGCTTGGTGTTTCTAAGGGAAACGTGAGTGTTAACATCCGGGTGTTGGAAGATTATAAACTGGTTAAAAAAGTATGGGTTAAGGGCACGCGTAAAGATTATTACGAAGCGAATGCTACCTTGCCAACCAAGGTGATTAAGGAATTTTTTGATAAAATCCGACGTAATATTCACGATAGTTTGGATATGCTGGAGGACTGCTGCCATTTGGCAGAAGAGGGTAAGGCCAAGGTTTCTGGCGATGATGTCGCTAAAGCCGATTTAATGCTCGATCGCCTTCAGTTAATTCGCTCCTTCTATCAAGGGGCACACGCTCTCTTTGATGCTCTCTATACGGGCGAAAAGATTGATGGCAAAATCTTAAAACCTCTCCTTGAAGATTAAGTTTCTTTTCTCCAGTTTTTTCTTTCCGACATTTTGGTAGTAGGGCAGTTTGATTTTTTTTGATGCTTGTAAGGTCATCCCGACGCAAGTCGGGATCCATTTTAAAATTGATTTAATTTAAATGGATACCGGCTAACTACCGCCGGTATGACTAGGGTAAAGTTTCCAACTGAGACACTAGGGACCTTTCAAACCTATTGACTATTTTGACCATTCATGTAGAAGGCTTTCAAGTTTTCTCTTTTAAATTCATATATTTAGAACGTTTAGAATCTTCTAAACGTCGCAAGATTTTTTAAGGCCTTATCTTTTATTCATGAGAGTTGAGGTTTTTAAGAAGTCTTACACAGGAGAGTCAATATGGGGAATATACTTGATCGTGCGATGCAATATACTTTGGCGGGAACGGCTCGTATGGCGTGGCCGGTGTTTCAATTCGTCAATCGTCGCATTCGTGAAGGAAAAAACTTTCAACCCAAATGGGCTGATCGTCCTCTCCTGAAAAGTTATGAAAAAGTGAAGCCAACTTTAGGATATCCACGCGAAACAGATTCGCTGTGCCCTCAATGTGTGAAGGAAGTGCGTGAAGATATTATTTCCGGAAAAACCAGTGTCGATATCTTGCGCACAGGAAACCCTGGTGAAATCAAAGCCAAAATTATTGAAAGAGATGGGCAAATTTGGATGGTGAAGGATTGCCCCAAGCATGGACATTTTGAAGATATGATGGCGATGGACTCCAAGTTTTTAGATCGTATGGAAAAATTGTACCCGGGAAGTGATTATTATGCTCCCGACACTAAGCTACGTAATCACGGAACATCTTCCATCCGTTACGGACGCGGCTCTGTGCTCACGGTAGATTTAACTAACCGTTGTAACATGATGTGTGAACCTTGCTTCATGGATGCGAACCAAGTGGGTTATGTACACGAACTGGAAATGAGTGACATTAAGCGTATTCTCGATAACGCTATTTCCATCAAACCCAAACGTCAGTTATCAGTTCAGTACTCTGGTGGTGAACCTACCTTATCTCCGCTCTTTATCGATTCTATCAAGTACGCCAAAGAGGTGGGATACTTCTCCGTTCAATGTGCCACTAACGGAATCCGTTTTGCAGAAGATCCGAAATTTGCCCAAGAGGCTTTCGATGCCGGGTTGCGTATTGCTTATCTTCAATTTGACGGAGTGGGTAACGAAAACCATGCTCACCGTAAAATTGGTAATTTGTTTGATGTCAAACTACGAGCGATGGAAAATTTGTATAAAGCTGGTATTGAAATTGTTCCTGTAGTGACCATCGTTAAAACTGTTAATGATCATCAAGTGGGAAAAATTTTCGACTTTGTGGTGCAAAATAGTGACAAAGTCAGTTTTATTTCCTTTCAACCGGTATCGTTTACAGGCCGTGACGAAGATATTAGCGATCAAGAACGTCACGACAAACGCTACACATTAGCTCATTTAGCTCACGACATTAAAAAACAAACCGGTTTGACCGAGCCTTTGCGTGACTGGTTTCCGTTATCGGCCATCAGCGTTTTTTCCGATTTCGCCGATATGATGAGCGGGCCGGAAGCCGAGTGGGGAAATCTTAAATGTGGTTGTCACCCTAACTGTGGTGTTGGAACACTGTTCTTGGTTGATAAACATAAGAAAGAAAAAGTTCCTTTAGGAGAATTGATCAATATCGAGCGCTTCATGAAAGATGTGACCGCTATTAATGATAGTGCTCGTAGCCGTTTTTGGTCGATGTTTCAAATTGGTTTGGCTTTGATGCGTAATTACAATCCTTCCAAGGCGCCTAAGGATTTAACCTTAAAAGCGTTTATTGAAAAATTCGATAAGCAAACCGGAGGCTCTATTACCAAAAAAGATTACGGTACGGGTCATGAACGTAAAAAAGACCGTTGGTTGTTGATGTTTGTGGCGGGTATGTGGTTCCAAGATTTATGGAATTACGATTTTCGCCGTACGGAACGTTGCATTATTCCTTATGGAACGCAGGAAGGGGAAATTTCTTTCTGTGCTTACAATACCGGGATCGGTTGGAGAAACATCATCGAACATATGTACAAAAATGCCAGTGTTGGTGAATGGTATAAAGAAAAGGGCCGCCATGCTGTTTATGCCAGTGGTAAGCCTATTGCTTTGCCTAGTTTCAATACGTCACTTACTGTACCGGGAGTTCCTAATTACGATAATTCCAAATCCGCGGTTGATGCAGGTTTAATGACTAAGGAGCAGGCGACAGCCTAACGGGGCTCAGGTAAGCCATGAATCTTAATTCAATTTGGGTTTCTTTATTTCCGCTGTTTTTATTTAACGTGGTATTGTTGGGGACTGTTTTAGCCTTTCGTCCAGTCTACCGTCGTCAAGCCACGATGCGTGAAACCGCGGATCGACACACGTCCAAGCTACTTAATCGTTGGATGCACGAGTACTGGTTGTGGCTGACCGATCCTTTTGTCCGCTTATTCATTCGCGTTAAATTATCACCCAACACATTGACTTTTATTGGAGTCCTTATTGGAATGGCTTCCGGATTTTTTTTCTGGAAGGGCCATTTTGGTTTAGGGGGATGGTGTATGATTTTTGGAGCTACCTTCGATATTTTTGATGGCCGTGTGGCTCGGGCAACCAATCAAGAAACTAAGTCGGGGGCTTACTTCGATTCCGTTATGGACCGAGTGTCGGAAGGAGCTTTTTTTATTGGGCTTAGTTTTTATTATCGTCATTCTTGGGCGCTTCTTTTAGTTTTGGTGGCTTGCTTAGGTTCTTTCATGGTGAGCTATACCCGTTCTAAAGGGGATGAGATGGGCGCTGTTTATCATGGCGGTGCCATGCAGCGCCCCGAACGTATTGTTTATTTGGGAGTTGGGGCTATTTTCGCTCCGGTTTTTGGGATGATTTTGCATCTTATCTGGCTGCCTCAAACATCGTATCAGATTATTGCGGACTATTTATATCTTTTTCCCCTGGCCTTTGTGGCCTTGATGACGTGGTTGACCAGTTTTGAACGAATAAAAAATGTAATGAAAATTTTAGATGAGAAGTCACCTTCCTCATCCCCCCGTGCTTGATTCACGGAGTCCGTGTTACATGGGTCCAAGTTAAATTGTGAGGAGATTATTTATGTCCAAAATCACCAAAGTATTAGGCCGGGAAATTCTTGATTCACGCGGAAACCCAACAGTGGAAGTGGATATTATTTTAGATAATGGCCTGGTGGGTCGAGCAGCAGTTCCTTCCGGAGCCTCCACCGGAGAACACGAAGCGGTAGAGTTGCGCGATAACGAAAAACGTTATTTAGGCAAAGGAACTCGTCAGGCTGTGCGCCATGTCAATGAAGTACTCTCTAAAACCCTTGTTGGTTTAACAACTGGGGAACAAGAAAAAATAGACCGATTAATCATTGGTTTGGATGGTACCGCCAATAAGTCCAAATTGGGTGCTAATGCTTTATTGGGAGTTTCCTTAGCTTATGCCAAGGCGTCAGCTTTGGCCCAACAACAGCCCCTTTATCGGTATATCAATCAATTAGTAGGAAGCCCCACGATGACGCTTCCTGTTCCTATGATGAACATCCTCAATGGCGGGGCGCATGCCGACAACAATGTCGATTTACAGGAATTTATGGTTATGCCGGTGGCTTTCAATCAATTTTCCGAAGCCCTTCAGGCGGGGACCGAAATTTTCCATTCCTTAAAGAAGGTTTTGAAAAACAAGAAAATGAATACGGCTGTTGGTGATGAAGGGGGCTTTGCTCCCAACTTAGGTTCTAACCAGGAAGCCAT
>CAZQCI010000057.1:0-12848 GCA_964592255.1 uncultured Nitrospiraceae bacterium
TAATTTAGAGCCTCTTGTTGAAAGTAATCATCTAAAGTAGGTCCTGCCATAAAAGAATCTATACTTTGTAAAATGCCGGATCGGTTTTCAGAAGGCTCACTAAAGAGTGCAGTATATACTTCAACTTGTTCTTCAGTTTTAAAATCAGGTGGTGGTGGAGATTGCCATGCTAAAGAATGAGGCAGATCACCATCGATACTCGTAGGTGGAGAGACGTCTGTTATAAGATTGGAGTTTTTAAAAACAGCCTTCCATTTATCTTCCAAAGCTGACTTGATGCTTGCAAGTGCGTCTTGTACTTCATCTGGTGTAGGATTTTGAGATAGATCAATGCTAAAAGCATCAGCAAAGCCATGAAGACTTTCGTTTAAATTGTCGTAATCTTCAGATGACGGTTGATCTTGTGAGTAGTATTGGATCCATGCACAACTTAAATTATTAAATTGTTGGTTGAGGATGAGGGCATCGCTAATGGAAGAAATGGATTCCGCCGTGATGGTGTCGAAGGGATCTACTCGGTGAAAACCTAATGGGTCCAAATTCATTTCGTTTGCATAAAAGTCGGCTAATTTTTGGCTAAAAAGTTTTTCATCACGATCTGGAAGATTTTTAGACGGCTCTAAGAAGACAGAAGAAGCCAAGGCAGAAGCGACTAGCTCTGCTGCATCATCACTGTAATCATCTTTACGAAAAGGTCTTACTGCATCCTGAAGCCCGCCTTTTACTTTGCTATAAAGGCTACGTCCGTACAGGCCAGTTTTATCCCAGTCAAAACCTGGGTTTGCTTCTGCTCCTAGAGCTGCATGAAATGGAAAGCCTGAGAATCCCGGGGGCGCATAATAAAGAGGGACAAATGGACCCGATTGGTAAGAGTCAACGCATTCTACTGAAGAAGAAATTTCGCGAGTGGGATCTTCTAAGCCAAAATTGATTGAGGTGTCCGGAGGACCACAATCTTTTTGTGAAGGACGTGTCGGGTCGGTCATAAAATATTGAAGGTTGGGCCTTCCTTATTTATTGATTACGTACAGCAATAATTCTTTTTGTTTTACGGTCTACGAAAATCCATAGATTATTATCTTCATCCTTCTTAGGTCTAAAAAAAACGGCCAAGAAATCATGTCGATTTAATTTATCAACAAATTCAAGATCTTCTATGCTCTCGATTTCTTGTTTCCAGAGAGAATTGTCATCGGTAAAAAAGAGAATACGGTCTTTGAGTTGATAACCTAATTCGATGGCTTTCTGGCTGGCGATCTCCACCAAATTTTTAATTTCTTCTTCAGTTTTGGAATCCAGCGTGAGATCAATGGCGATGTCAATTGGTGATGAAAGAATACGATCTTTACCTACAAGCCAACTTCCTTGTACTTGGTAGTTTCCACTAGATTTAAGAGGAATGGCACTATTCTCAAATTCCAAAAAAATACCGTCGTAGATCTTACCTGATTCTAAATCCATCAATTTTGTTTTTTTTAGCTTGCCCTCAATCTCAAATGAGCATTCTTCCCCCTTATTTAAAGTCTTTAAATCATCTTTTTTATCCCGTTTGGGAAGAACACAGTTTTTATCAATAGAGTTTATTTTTTTCTTGTTCTTGAAAATAAGAAGCTGGTTTGTTTCATATATTTCAGACAAACAAGCTACCTGAAGAGTATTGGACCCATTATTTTTTAATGTGTAATACAATTGAAAAAGGGACCCCACCTTGAGGAATGATTCTTTTGACCTGATTGTTAAGCTTAAATTTTTCATGCTTGATGTATCCATTTCGAAGGTGGATCCCAAAACGGAGCTGGATACTAAAATAACAATAAAAAACAAAATTATCTTTTTTTTGTTCATTTATTATTTACTCAAATGGATCCGAAGCCATTCTTTTGTTGGACGTTGACCATATGCCGGATAGCCCATCAAAACACTCAGATCATATTCAAATTGGTATACTTTTAGATGGCTCATTAAAAAGTTATTAGCATGAAGGCCTTCATGAAATAAAGTATTAGCCAAGTCAGTAATGTATGTATCCGTTGGGTCTATCAATATTTTGTCGAGGATCGGGATATATTTTCCGTTAACTCTTCCAGGGATTTCTTTGTTGAGGATACGACCTGCTGCTAATAGTTTTTCTAATTTTAGAACGACTTTATTACGTAGCTGGGCTAATTTTGTATCAGTGACGTTGGCAGATTTTATTTTTTCAATGGCTTCTTTGAAATCGTCTTCCGTGAAATCTTCACCGTTACCTTGACTTCCCTTATTGTCATTAAAATTAGCTAAGGCGGTTTTACCTAACTTGTTACCGAGGGCTCCACCTAACATTCCTACTCCAAAATACAACAGCCCTTTCCAACCTCCTGTGGCATAACTGAGTCCCGCTCCTATGACTCCAAAAATAGCCATACTTCCTATCTTACTGACTCCTAAGGCAGCCAATCCCTGTCCTGCAGCACCAAATACAGCACCACCGAGGCCGCCAAATAAGGCTCCCATCAGTGCACCTTTAAATCCTCCCGTGATTCCCCCTCCAATTGCCCCACCAATTAACCCTCCAAGAGCGGCTGCCATAATGGGCCCCAAGGCTCCCGCTGTAATTACTGTTAAAAAGGTGCCGATGAGGGCGCCGATAAAAATTCCTGCCAGTTTCTTAAACCAACTCCAAAATCCATGCCCGCTTGGGTCAGTATATTTAAGAGGGTTATTCATCACATAACTGTAGCGGTTGTAGGCTTGAAGATCTTTGGCTTCGGGAACAAGGGTATCGGGTTGGATGAATTGTCCGATAGCTGGGTTGTAGAAACGGGCTTTAAAGTAATAAAGCCCTGTTTCAACATCGTAAGACTGATCCGTAAAACGCGGATCCAGTTTTAAATTAGGATTAAGAACATACGTCTCCTGCCCGAAGGGGGAATATTCAATTCTCTGCAACAGTGTGCCGCGATTGTAGAAAATTCCCATGTGTTTGCCGCCGGCTGAATTGCCTTCGGTGATCACATGTGCGGAGCCTAAAGGATCGCCATGATAATAATAAAAATAATTTTCATCCGATTGAGTGGTGGCTGTGTTTCCCGTGTCACCTGCTAGGGCGATGAGGGGAACTTGAGTCAAACTGATGAAGATTAAAATTAAAGTCAGAAGCTTTGAGGCAAAGCGATGGGGGAGCAGTTTGAGAGATTCGTTTAGGGATTGGGTGTAGGAAGAATACAGTTTAATCAACTGAGATAATATCGAAATCCAACCTGGATGCCGGGTCAAGCCCGGCATGACAACTCGAACAGGTCTAAAAGAAGCAATGGTTACAAAACCAAACAAGATTAAAAACCATGGCATGAGATAACTGATGTTATTGATGTTGGGTGTAATACCGCTGTTTCTCATTGTCCCTGCGGCCAACAATTCTGTGATATCGCCCAAATTCTTCGTCGCAATACGTTCGTTTTTAACAGCGATGTTAAAGATCAATTCATTATCTTTAATTTCCATCACATCACCTAAATAATAAGTGGTGGCTGTATGGGTGACATGATCGTAATCTTCGCGCTGGGATGTTTTTTCTACTCTTGAACCCGTATAATCGTAATCGTAACTAGCGGTGGCGCCATTTTTCATGGTCACTTTTGTGAGTTGATTTTGACTATTGTAAGTCATTGTGCGCTGGGCGTCGGAGGTCATGTTGCCGTTGTTATCATAAGCGAAGGATTCAGTTCCAATTTTGGTGACAGCATGCGGGCGAGAGGAGGTGTATTCGTAATTTGATGAGCTATAGACACTGTTCTTGGTGATGTTGCCCATGGAATCATAATCCAATGTTTTGGCGGAAGAGTCGGAAGCGTATTGGTAGGATGTCATTCGGTGCAGTTTGTCATATTCAACCAATGATAAAGCGGCGCTTCCTTTTTGGCTTAAAGAGTCTTTGACCGCAGTGACATTCATATTGCTGTCGTATTCGTAAGTTCGTTGAGAATAAGTACTAGTCCCCTTAGAAATTTTCTTTTCGTACAAGCGATGGCTGTTATCGTAATACGTGTATTCATTAGAAACACCGTTTCCGAAGGATTCTTTAAGAAGGGCGCCAAAAACATTGTAGCCACTAGAAGCATCTATTGAATAATAAACCTCACCGGTAGTCGAGTTACAGTCGGAGACATTGCAGACTTTTTCAATATTACCGATACGGTCATAATCATAGTATAGGGATTCGCCTCCAGGGTAAGAAACAGAATTTAATTCTCCTCTAAAATCTTTGGATACCGTTTGTTCCAACTCACCTATTGCAGGAATGTATCGTGTGATTTTCGCGACACGTCGATAGTCAGTATCGTATCCATATGAAGTACTTCTCAAGAGAGTATCGGACGAATTGTATTCCTCCACTTTATAAAGCTCGCCATTGGTTACGTCGTGGGTGCTATCCCCTGAGTCATAGTAATATTTTTCGTATTTTTCTTTAGAACCGGATGAGTTGTAGATGGTGCGCGTGCTTAGCCTTCCTATACTGTCGTAATCGTTATCGATGACTTGTCCGGCATTATCAGTTTGCTTATCCAAGTTTCCATAATCATCGTAGCTATAATTCCAAGTCCCTAAGTCGGCATCTGTCATGGAGTTTTTACGACCCAAGAGGTCGTAATCTATTTTCATCAAAGTAGTGGAATTGGCCGTGACGGTTTCGATGTCTCCAACAGGATTGTAATCGTAATTAAGAGTGGAGCCATTGTGATCGGTAATGGTGATCAGCCTTTCGTTATAATCAAAAGTTTCGGTTCTTTTTATGCCTGAACCCATTGTTGATGTTTTAACCATCTGGCCGTCAGAATTTGTAGAATAGGCTAACGTCATGGTTTCAGTGGGGGCGGTAGTATCACCTGCAGGGGGCTCGATATAAACAGGACGTCCTTGATAATCTTTTTGAGTGAGATAAGTTCGTACAGAAGAGGGAATAGAAGAAATAAATGTGCAGTTGTCCGTAAAGACTGGTTCCGTTTGATAAGATGTGCGTCCACCATTGTACTGGCGGGATTGAACTAGACGATAATTCCTGCGTTCAGTGTAATTGCATTGCTGAAGCACAAACCCTGAAGCATCCGCATAAGAAATTTGCATCGGATTAGTGAGGGTATCTGAATAATCCGACCGTGGAACATAAACGGATGTTTTAAGCAGCGTGATGCTGCCCCAATCTTCCACCGTGTGGGTGGAATAGTCATAATCATATTCCTTGTCGGTATCTAAGCTTCCTGTTGATGAGATGAGGTAATGTGTAGTCGGTCTGCCGAAATCATCGTAATCAATTGACTTGCCTGCTGATGTGTTATCAATTTCTGAATCCATTTCACCACTTAAACGATGGAACGAACGCGTGGTAGTTATCGTGGCGCCCGTTGGGAGTGTGATCTGTTCCGTTTCTGGAAACAGATTGTCGCTGTCGTAGCCGATGGTTTTGGTAACTCCGTCAATGTCAGTGAGAGTTTCTAAAGTGCCGTTACTGTTAAAAGTTCTTGTAATGGAAACAAAGTCGGAACTACCGGAACGTAAAAAGCTTTCGCTTGTTGGATTGCCTCGGGAATCATAACCGAATTTTTTTGAGCGATAGACAGTGCCATCCGGTCCACTCTGATATTGAGTTTTTGGCCGGTCTCGCATTTGCAATTCGGTATCAAAATCAGCCGATGAGTAATAAGTAGTCGTCTTTTTTAATAAAACATCATCGTTTTTGTCATAATAAGTTTCTGAAATAATGTTGCCGGTTTTATCATCGTAATCATAAGTCACTTTGCTTTTACGAGAATGGCTGTCGCTTTCTTCAGTCACTGTTTTAGTCGATGTGGTTAATTGCGGCAGGCAATAATCTCCTGAGCAATTGTAATGATCACTGGCACTGTCCTCATTGATCTCCCAGGTGTTTTCGGTCAGGACTAAAGTTTGAGAATCCGTGGCTATTGTTGTAGAAGCCATTTGGCCCGAAAGAGCAAAATGACCGAAAGCTGAAGTATCGAAAACGGATTCGTCATCCACAGTATCCACATCCCCTTTAGCTTGGTGATACAGAGTGGTGGTGGTGATGGGATCCCATGTTTCGCCATCAGCCTTATAAACTTTTTTGGAAACGGTTTGAAAACCATTGAACTGGGCGAAATAGGGTGAGGTGAGCGAATCATCCTCTTCATCGGAAGAAGAGGTTTTTACCGCGTGTCGCACGAAAAAATTGCCACCCCAATAATCATAAGTTGTCCAGCGCATGCCAGGCCAACGGGCCGCTTCCACGGAAGAATCGGAATCTGGCATGGTGTAGTCCAAACTATAAACGTTGTGAGCGGTAAATAAATTAAACGGCAAGAACCAATGGTTAGGTGTAGCCTTAGAATCCCAACGACGTTGATAGGAACTAGCCAAATATTCAATGGCGGTTTCCATACCTTTGCCATCGATGATATGTTTAAGAGAGCCTACGGGTTGTGTGAACGATCCCGAATCGATATCGGAGAACTCCACATCATTCACCTTCATGGTGTAAATCTTGTAATACTTGGGAGTGGTATCTTCATCTCTGGGACTGAGAGACACGCGATCCGGATAGCCGTCTCCATTAATGTCTATAATTAAAGTGTGGTAGCGAGGATTTTGATCGTCATCTTTTTCTCCTTTAGTGACATAGCCGCTTCCTTTCCAGGACTCACCACTGTCGCTAATGGGATCGTCAAACTCGTAGGCTGCAGAGTAATCACCATAACCCGCAAAATTTTCCATCCCTTGGTAATAATAGATACGGAATAAAGAGTCGTCCGTATCGCCTTCGATGCGGTCGAGATAACCATCACCGTTCATATCGATTAAATCAAAAGTATCCGATGAAATATAGCCGCGGTTGTCTTCATCCTCCATGGGATCGTTCATTCCTAAAATATCGTAGCCGTTAATGATAAGAAAACCGTCGATTGTATCGGGTTGGGCCCATTCCAAACCGTTTCTGTTTAAAGACACTCCAAAACCTTTGCCGACTTCCACGCCGTCAACGTGATTTGTGGCTTTCCAGATACGATCCGGTAGCCCATCGCCGTTGATGTCTTTGATGGCCAGAAAAACTTTATCGTCAGTTGAAGAAGAAAAACGTCCTTCACCAGAGATGCTGCCGCCAGCGATGGGATCTTTCCAGTAAACGGGTGTGTCGTTGAATCCGGCCCCGTTATTATAATAGACGATAAATCCGCCATCTTTGTAATCGTCATCGTTTTTACATTCGTCATTGCATTGGCCTGAAATGACTCGGTCGATAAGTCCATCGCCGTTCATGTCCATGAACCATTTGTCAGCATCCGCAGTCCCTGGCCATTGACCCATATACGGATCACGCCAGACACTTGTTGTGCTCCAACCATTAAGTCCATTGTTATAAGCGACATAGAGGTCGGCATAAGATTCGCTGCCTGACGAATGAATAGCTCCCACAATGACTCTGTCGGGAAGAGCGTCACCATTCATATCCATCAAAAATCCCCGTTGATGGTTGGTACCGTCCCAGGCCCAATAGGAATTTAATTTTCCAACACAGCCTGCCCATACGTCTTTGCCTTCCGGTAGACATTCGTCCTCCCAAGGCTCATCCCATTCTGATCGACCATCGATATATTCAAAATCAGTCCCGTTGTTGTAATAGACGTACATTTTATCGCTATCGTCATAGCTGGTGACTAAATCTGGAAGGGCATCTCCGTTCATATCGATGAATTGAGTGTAGAAACCGATGGTGCCATCGCTTGTGCCTTCCAGATTACTGGTGGAAGCCATCCAGTTGGATCCGCTGGAATCCCATGCTAAGTCATCTTGCCCGTAGTAGTCGAAAGTTGTTTCCGGCAGCGATTCGCTGTCGGTGGAGCCATACTGGGTTATTCCTTTGAGATAGGCGAAATGAGTTGAGGCGTCCCTTTCGATATCAAAATCAATTTTCTGTATTCGCGTTCCATTTTGGTAGATGGTCATTTCATCCAAAAACCAACCCATCTTGTTGTCGTTTAAAAAACCCTGACGAAAAGTGGGGAAGTAAGAATAGTAATCGCCTTCCGTTATGCTGTATTGATCTTTGTCGAATTCGATTTCAATGTCCTGATAACTGATGGAGCTGGGAAATCGCGAAGCCCCGTAACTAATTTCCAAGGTGTTGCCATTAGGATCGGTGACTTCTTCCAGGCTCCAACGAGAGACCCATTCATGTTCGGTGCAGGTATCTGGATCGGTATTGACTTCGCAGCGGGTTGTTGATTCGCGGGCGTAATCGCTGACGCCGTAGGTGTAGGTGCGCCCACTTTTATCGATGATAATCCAACCGTTGTCTTTCACATCATTGGAATCACTTTTATCCAAAATGTGGAAATAAAGGTTGAAGGCCGATTCGATTTTAGCCCCGTAGAGATCGGCTGTTTCTCCGGAAGCAAGACTTAACCCATAGTCGGCAACATCCACATTTTCATTGCGGAGGGTGAGAAGTTCGCTCTGGCCACTAAATTTAACTTGGAACTCTTTTCCCTCATAATAATTGACTGTATTGCAGTTTTCAAAATCGCCATCACATTTTTCAGGCATACGTTCGATGGAGCCTAAATCTAATTCCCAACCGTAACCTACCCAGCTATTGGGATTTTTGCGGTAACTGTTATAATTTAAAATCAACTGAGGCTCAATGCCACCACGGGCAGGAGGAACAGGAAGCGTTATGCTGTAGGTAGCGGATCCTGAAAATTCCTCAGCTTGGATCGATTGTCCTCCATTGTTGGAGCCACCGCTGCCGAGTACGCTAGCAGCGTCTGCGTAGGAGGCATTTTGATGTCCTAAAATAAGGAAAAATAAAAAAATAAAAAAGCTTAGATGTTTATTCATACAGTTTATTTATTCTTAATTTAAGAAGATGTGCGTTTCTTCAAAATAGCTCCGCAATTCCAGCAGAGGCCACTTTTTCCTATCATCCAAAAAAGGGCGAGGTCTTTGGAGATGTCAAATTCCCCGGGGGGAGATTTTTTAAAAAGAATCAACCGAACTGCTTCTCCACAATGAGGGCATGAAAAAGCCTTTATCCCGAATGGAATCCAGATGACCAAAAAGATAAACCAAAGGAACAGGCCTTTAAAAAACCATGAAGAATCCGAGAGGAGCGTGAGTAAAAAAAGAAAACCAACCAATGGCATAGGCATCCAGCGAATAAAAATTTTACCAAAAGCATTGTATTGTTTTGATACATCCATTTTTTTAATAAGCAGGGCGAGATCCAAAAGTATTTTCCCAAATATCCTGTAAATTCAGTAAAAACCCTTTTGATACCGTAGCGCTTGTTGTGACGGGAGTAGCACTAACACCTATTGCAAAAGACCCACCTATGATTTTGCTACTACTATGATCAATGATCAAAGTTCCAGATACAGGACCACCACCTAAACTGGCGTTCAAGCTTGTGTCAGATAAAAATCCCTGTATCCATCCTACTTCCCCACTAAGACTGGCATCAATTCCGAAACCCCCTTCTGGCATGATGAAGAAGCCTATCCTTTGAAAAAATCCTAGGTTTGGACTTGTATTATAATAAACTCCCAGATTCAAAGAACATCCCCATCCTCCGATTACAGAACCCCTAAGGTTGGCATAATAAGTATTTCCGGCATCCGACATGATTTCACCGGAGTCTGCTATAAGAATAGGATCATCTTTGTATTCAAAATAAAAGCGACTCGATTTATTTTGAAAAGCGGTCCATTTTTGAGATTGATGAGAACGGACAGCTCCTGCTAAACCGTACCCAGCAAAGGAGCCAAGAAAGCCTACGCCAAAAGTAATGAGTCCTTTCCAACCTTCTGTGGCGTAGCTTAACCCGACACCAATCGTTCCTAGAATAGCCATACAGCCTATTTTGCCGACACCAAGGGCAGTTAAACCTTGGGCTGCAGCTCCGAATAGGGCTCCTCCAGCGCCTCCAAAAAGTGCTCCCATGAGAGCGCCTTTAATTCCACCCGATATACCCCCTCCAATGGCTCCGCCGATTAATCCTCCTAAAGCGGCAGCTACTATAGGCCCCAAGGCGCCAGCGGTCATAATTGTTAAAATAGTTCCAATTAAAGCGCCTACAAAAGCTCCGGCAATTTTTTTAAACCAGCTCCAAAATCCGTGCCCGGTTGGGTCAGTAAATTTTAGAGGGTTATTGATGACATAACTGTAGCGATTATAGGCCTGGAGGTCTTTATTATCTGGCGTGATTGTATCCGGTTGAATAAACCGGCCAATGGCTGGATTGTAATAACGCGCTTTAAAATAATACAGCCCCGTGTCTAGATCGTAAGTTTGATCTGTATAGCGTGGATCGAATTTTAAGTTAGGATTGAGAACATAAGTTTCTTGTCCAAAGGGAGAATATTCAATCCGTTGTAGAAGAGTTCCTTGCTTGTAAAAAATTCCCATGTGTTTGCCGCCGGCTGCATTGCCTTCTGTTAAAATATGCGCCGAGCCCAGCACGTCCCCGTGTAAATAATAAAAATAATTTTCATCCGATTGAGTGGTGGCTGTGTTTCCCGTGTCACCTGCTAGGGCGATGAGGGGAACTTGAGTCAAACTGATGAAGATTAAAATTAAAGTCAGAAGCTTTGAGGCAAAGCGATGGGGGAGCAGTTTGAGAGATTCGTTTAGGGATTGGGTGTAGGAAGAATACAGTTTAATCAACTGAGATAATATCGAAATCCAACCTGGATGCCGGGTCAAGCCCGGCATGACAACTCGAACAGGTCTAAAAGAAGCAATGGTTACAAAACCAAACAAGATTAAAAACCATGGCATGAGATAACTGATGTTATTGATGTTGGGTGTAATACCGCTGTTTCTCATTGTCCCTGCGGCCAACAATTCTGTGATATCGCCCAAATTCTTCGTCGCAATACGTTCGTTTTTAACAGCGATGTTAAAGATCAATTCATTATCTTTAATTTCCATCACATCACCTAAATAATAAGTGGTGGCTGTATGGGTGACATGATCGTAATCTTCGCGCTGGGATGTTTTTTCTACTCTTGAACCCGTATAATCGTAATCGTAACTAGCGGTGGCGCCATTTTTCATGGTCACTTTTGTGAGTTGATTTTGACTATTGTAAGTCATTGTGCGCTGGGCGTCGGAGGTCATGTTGCCGTTGTTATCATAAGCGAAGGATTCAGTTCCAATTTTGGTGACAGCATGCGGGCGAGAGGAGGTGTATTCGTAATTTGATGAGCTATAGACACTGTTCTTGGTGATGTTGCCCATGGAATCATAATCCAATGTTTTGGCGGAAGAGTCGGAAGCGTATTGGTAGGATGTCATTCGGTGCAGTTTGTCATATTCAACCAATGATAAAGCGGCGCTTCCTTTTTGGCTTAAAGAGTCTTTGACCGCAGTGACATTCATATTGCTGTCGTATTCGTAAGTTCGTTGAGAATAAGTACTAGTCCCCTTAGAAATTTTCTTTTCGTACAAGCGATGGCTGTTATCGTAATACGTGTATTCATTAGAAACACCGTTTCCGAAGGATTCTTTAAGAAGGGCGCCAAAAACATTGTAGCCACTAGAAGCATCTATTGAATAATAAACCTCACCGGTAGTCGAGTTACAGTCGGAGACATTGCAGACTTTTTCAATATTACCGATACGGTCATAATCATAGTATAGGGATTCGCCTCCAGGGTAAGAAACAGAATTTAATTCTCCTCTAAAATCTTTGGATACCGTTTGTTCCAACTCACCTATTGCAGGAATGTATCGTGTGATTTTCGCGACACGTCGATAGTCAGTATCGTATCCATATGAAGTACTTCTCAAGAGAGTATCGGACGAATTGTATTCCTCCACTTTATAAAGCTCGCCATTGGTTACGTCGTGGGTGCTATCCCCTGAGTCATAGTAATATTTTTCGTATTTTTCTTTAGAACCGGATGAGTTGTAGATGGTGCGCGTGCTTAGCCTTCCTATACTGTCGTAATCGTTATCGATGACTTGTCCGGCATTATCAGTTTGCTTATCCAAGTTTCCATAATCATCGTAGCTATAATTCCAAGTCCCTAAGTCGGCATCTGTCATGGAGTTTTTACGACCCAAGAGGTCGTAATCTATTTTCATCAAAGTAGTGGAATTGGCCGTGACGGTTTCGATGTCTCCAACAGGATTGTAATCGTAATTAAGAGTGGAGCCATTGTGATCGGTAATGGTGATCAGCCTTTCGTTATAATCAAAAGTTTCGGTTCTTTTTATGCCTGAACCCATTGTTGATGTTTTAACCATCTGGCCGTCAGAATTTGTAGAATAGGCTAACGTCATGGTTTCAGTGGGGGCGGTAGTATCACCTGCAGGGGGCTCGATATAAACAGGACGTCCTTGATAATCTTTTTGAGTGAGATAAGTTCGTACAGAAGAGGGAATAGAAGAAATAAATGTGCAGTTGTCCGTAAAGACTGGTTCCGTTTGATAAGATGTGCGTCCACCATTGTACTGGCGGGATTGAACTAGACGATAATTCCTGCGTTCAGTGTAATTGCATTGCTGAAGCACAAACCCTGAAGCATCCGCATAAGAAATTTGCATCGGATTAGTGAGGGTATCTGAATAATCCGACCGTGGAACATAAACGGATGTTTTAAGCAGCGTGATGCTGCCCCAATCTTCCACCGTGTGGGTGGAATAGTCATAATCATATTCCTTGTCGGTATCTAAGCTTCCTGTTGATGAGATGAGGTAATGTGTAGTCGGTCTGCCGAAATCATCGTAATCAATTGACTTGCCTGCTGATGTGTTATCAATTTCTGAATCCATTTCACCACTTAAACGATGGAACGAACGCGTGGTAGTTA
>CAZQCI010000058.1:0-12824 GCA_964592255.1 uncultured Nitrospiraceae bacterium
ACAACGTGTTCTCAATGGTGGAGGATCTCCAGAAGATGTGGACCTCTTGGTTCAAATTAGTAACAACATGATGGGTAAAACAATTTGCGTGTTGGCGGATGCTTTGGCCATGCCTGTGTTGAGTTATATCAAAAAATTTCCGGATGAATTTAAAAACTATGTTTCTTCGGGAGGAAGACAGGGCATTTTGTAGAAACTCATTTGAGTAACTCCCCCTTAACCCCCTCTTACTACTAAGAGGGGGGAAAAATGTGCCTCCCCTTAGGGTAAGGGGAGGATAGGAGGGGTTAGCCGGATGTAAAGAAAAACAAATATTTCATGGCACACATTAAACTGACAATCGATGGCAAAACCGTTTCTGTAGAACCAGGCACAACCGTGTTGCGGGCGGCTGAAGAAGCGGGCATTAAAATCCCGCACTATTGTTATCATCCGGGTTTAAGTTTGGCAGGAAATTGCCGCATGTGTTTAGTGGAAGTGGAAAAGGCCCCAAAACCCATGGCCAGTTGTATGGCCCCAGTAGCTGAGGGCATGGTGGTGAACACAAAATCGGAATCGGTTGTGAGTATCCGCAAGTCGGTCATGGAATTTTTGCTGATTAACCATCCGCTCGATTGCCCCACATGCGACCAGGCGGGTGAGTGTCGTCTTCAAGACTACTACATGGACTATGATCGCATTCCTTCTCGCTTCCGCGAAGATAAAGTCGATAAAAATAAGATGGTTGATTTAGGGGCAAGTGTGATGCTCGATCAAGAACGTTGTATCGCTTGCACCCGTTGTATTCGTGTTTGCAAAGAAATAGGCAAGGTCGATGAACTGACCTTGGCTAATCGTGGAGATCATGTCACCATCACTACATTTCCTGGAAAAAAATTAAGTAATCCTTATGCCGGAAATGTTGTGGACGTTTGTCCCGTAGGGGCACTGACAAGTAAGGAATTTCGTTTTCAAAAACGCGTGTGGTTTTTAGAAAAAAGCCATTCTGTCTGCACGGGTTGTTCCCGCGGCTGCAATATTACCGTGGAACAAGAAGAATCCAAAGTATATCGGTTGTTGCCCCGTTATAATCCGCAGGTAAATCAGTATTGGATGTGCGATGAAGGTCGACATGGCTATCATTTTATCAACGAAAACCGTGTGCTGACCGCTTCTATTCGTGATGGTGAAATTCCTCGCTATGTGGGCTTTGAAGAAGCTATTCAGTTAGTTGCCCAAAAAATTAAAACTTATCCTCTCAATCAAATTGCTGTTGTGGCGCATGCAGGTGAGACAGTGGAGTCGTTGGAAGTGTTGAAAAAATTGGCCACAGAAAAATTAAAATCCAACCTGTTGTTTTTCAGCAGGAATGATCCTGTAAATCCTTCCCATGATGACTTTTTAATAACCGCAGATAAAAATCCTAATCAAGCGGCTCTTAATCAGTTGGGTTTTAAACCGTTATCCGAATTAAAGGATGCCGCTGCAGTGATTGTGTTGCGCGGTTTAAAGGATAGTGAGTGGAAATTTTTTGCTGAAAGAAAAATACCTATACTGGCTTTGTTAGCTTTAAACGATTCTGTTTGGAACTCCCAGGCTTTTGCAGTTCTTCCTATTCCTTCTTTTGTGGAACAGGACGGACATTTCATTAATGTGCAGGGGTTTAAGCAAAAAGTTTCTCAAGCTTTTGAACCGCGGGGTGAATCGCGGTTAGTTACAGAGTGGTTTAGTGATTTATCTATTTTGTTATAACATCATCGCGAGGCCCGAAGGGCTGTGGCGATCCAGTTTTTGGATTGCCGTGTCGGGCTAATGGATCTCCTCGCAATGACGAATGTGTTAATGATCATTATTATTCTCAAAATACTGATTCCGTTTCTCATCATCTTCAACATTATTCCTTTGTTGATTTGGGTGGAGCGGAAAGGGTCTGCTTATATTCAAGATCGTCGTGGTCCTAATCGTGCCGATTTTATGGGGTTGCGCTTGGGTGGTCTTTTGCATTCTCTTTCTGACGTCATCAAATTGATCACTAAAGAAGATATTATTCCGGCCCATGTTAACAAGGTTCTGTTTTTATTGGCTCCATTTTTATCCCTTTTTATTGCGTGCGTGACTTATGCGGTGATTCCTTTTGGGCATCCGCTTCTTATTAATGGGGACACATTTCATCTGCAAGCGGCTCATTTAAATGTCGGTGTACTCTATATTCTAGCGATGGCCTCATTAGGTGTTTACGGCATTATGCTTGCTGGGTGGTCATCTAATAATAAATACGCACTTTTAGGGGGGGTACGATCTTCGTCACAAATGCTGAGTTACGAAATCAGCATGGGTTTGTCTCTTTTAAGTGTGATTATGCTGGCTGGATCTTTTGATCTTAACGATATTGTTATTACGCAGTCATCTACCCCTTATTTATGGTATGTTTTTAAACAGCCCTTAGCTTGTTTACTTTTTATTGTTGCAGCTTTCGCCGAAACAAATCGGAACCCTTTTGATTTGCCGGAAGGCGAGTCGGAATTGGTGGCCGGTTATCATGTGGAATATTCTTCAATGAAGTTTGCCATGTTTTTTATGGCGGAATACGCGCATATGATTATTGCCTCCGCGCTTATTACTCTTTTATTTTTTGGGGGCTGGCAGGTGCCGTTTGCAGGAACGGATTTTTTACGCCAGCATGCCGATGCGGGGCTGGTCATTCTTATTCTCCTTCATGCTGTTTTATTTTTAGGAAGCGGAATTTTACTGCTCACTTTTTTCAAAAAAGGAAAATACGGCGATTTGCGTGATTACGAAGTCTTAGTTGTGGGGCTGCCTCTTGTTTTGTTGGGGCTTGGCTTAGGGTTATTAGTTTTACTCAGTGGAGGTTTTTCTTTGGGCGATTTAGGGGCGCAGATTTTTGCGGCGGTGGTTCAGTTTATGGTGTTTATCGCCAAAATTCTTTTTTTCTGTTGGTTTTTTATTTGGATCCGCTGGACGCTACCTCGCTTTCGATTCGATCAACTAATGCATTTAGGTTGGAAAGTGATGCTGCCTTTAAGTCTTATTAATTTGGCGGTGACAGCTGGGGTTTTACTGATTTAATTTCGTTCTTCAACACGCTTACGGTGTTCATTTTTTGGACAGGGTGAGTGTGTCGAATGTGTATGTCAGAATCTTTTTTCTTTTATCTCTTTGCCGGAATTACCGTAGCGACGGTAGGGTTGATGATTTTTCAAACTAACCCTATTGCATCGGTGTTGTATTTGGTTTTTGGTTTTTTTGGTATTGCCGGTCTTTATGTTTTACTCAGCGCCCCTTTCTTAGCGGTGTTGCAAGTTTTGGTTTATGCCGGCGCTATTATGGTGTTGTTTATTTTTGTGTTGATGCTTTTGAAATTACGACAAGAAGATTTGATATATGACCGCATGACGTGGCGGAATCTCTTGGTAGTTCTGATGGCCTTAGGCTCGGCCGGGTTTTTAATTTTTCGTTTTATGAAACTAGATTTTCATGCTTTTCCTCCCATTCCTCCGGGTTCCGGAGTCGCCCAGTTGGAAGTCCCCCAATTTGGTGAAGCTGATGGAGTAGGGCGCCTCTTGTTTACTCATTATTTAATTCCGTTTGAAATTACTTCTATTTTGCTTTTGGTCGCCATCATTGGTGCCGTGATGTTGGGAAAAAAGGAGAAGTCATGATTACACTTCATCATTATCTGGCTTTGTCCGCTATTTTGTTCGTCTTAGGTTTATTAGGTGTTGTGATGCGCAAAAATATCCTCATCGTTTTGATGTCGATTGAAGTGATGATGAATGCTGTGAATTTGGTTTTTATTGCGGCCAGCCGTTATTTGGTGAGTATGGATGGTCAGGTGATTTCGTTTTTTGTGATTGCTGTAGCCGCAGCCGAAGCGGGCATTGGTTTGGCTATTGTTGTCTCTTTATTTAGGTCGCGGCATACGATTAAAACGACTGATTGGCGGTTAATGAGAGGGTGAAAGTTATGCGAGTTGTCATTGCGAGCGAAGCCACTTGTGGCGTAGCGAAGCAATCCATAAATTTTTTTCTGGATTGCCATGTCGCTTACGCTCCTCGCAATGACGGATTTTATTTTATCTACTAAAAGATGATATTTCAAAACCTTAAAATTCATTTGTCGCTGATTCCATTGCTCCCGCTTTTAGGATTTTGCATCAATGCGGTTTTAGCGATTGTTTCTTCCAAAACCAAAAAGCCGGCTTCCGAAATCTTAGTGTCGGTGGTGGCCTGTTTGTTTCCGGCGCTTTCTTTTGTTTTGTCCGTGATGGCGTTTCTAGTTTTAAAGAAAGATCCCAATCATCTGTTGGCGACAGGGCCGATTTTTACCTGGTTGAATACCACCTTATTGCATGTTGATTTTGCTTTTTTAATCGATCCGCTTTCGGGCTTGATGATTTTGATTATCACCGGAGTTGGCAGTCTGATTCACTTATATGCCACCGGTTACATGAAGAAAGATAAAAGTTTTGCGCGCTTTTTTGCTTATCTTAATCTGTTCTTGTTTTTCATGCTGTTGTTGGTTTTAGGAGATAATCTTTTATTACTCTTTGTGGGATGGGAAGGCGTAGGGTTATGTTCTTATCTCTTGATTGGTTTTTGGTTTGATGATCCTGAAAAAGCCTCTGCTGGTAAGAAGGCTTTTGTCGTTAACCGTATCGGCGATTTTGGATTTTTGGCGGGTATTTTTCTTATTCTTTATTCTTTTCTTTCTCAAACTCAATCCACAGAAACAATTTATCTCAATTATGCCTTTATGGAAGCCCATAAAGATATTTTTATACCCTTAGCGACTGTGATTACTTTATGTCTTTTTGCCGGGGCGACTGGAAAATCAGCTCAAATTCCTTTATATGTTTGGTTGCCGGATGCGATGGCGGGGCCAACCCCTGTTTCAGCTTTAATTCATGCGGCGACCATGGTGACGGCTGGAATTTACATGGTCATCCGGTTGCATTTTCTTTTTGCTCTTTCACCTTTTACGCTGCATGTGATTGCTTCCATTGGTTTGGCCACTGCCTTCATGGCAGCACTCATTGGGTTGACTCAATACGACATCAAAAAAGTGTTGGCATATTCCACTGTGTCCCAATTGGGATACATGTTTTTAGCTTTTGGTTCGGGTGCTCCTGCGGCAGCGGAGTTTCATGTCATGACCCATGCCTTTTTTAAGGCTTGCCTCTTCTTGGGTGCTGGCAGTGTTATTCATGCCGTTCACGACCAAGACATTCGTCATATGGGGGGCTTGAAAAGCAAAATGCCCCTGACATTTATTACTTTTTTTATTTCAACGTTAGCGATTGCCGGTATTCCACCTTTTGCCGGTTTTTTTAGCAAAGATGAAATTTTACTTTCTACGTACCTTCATGAGTCGCGGGCCTTTTATATTATCGGGCTTTTAACCGCAGGCATTACTTCTTTTTATATGTTTCGTTTAGTGGCACTGACTTTTTTTGGAAAATGCCGTGCCCATCATCCTGAACATATTCACGAATCCCCTTGGACGATGACTTTTCCTCTCATTATTTTGGCAATTTTGGCTATGGTGGGCGGATTTTTGGGTGTGCCGCATGTGTTAGGTGGGGAAAACTGGATTCATCATTGGCTGGAAAAATACTCCCTGGCTTCTGGAGAAGGTGCTGTTGAAGAAGCTCTTGAGAAAAATCTCATGGTTGTGTCTACGGCTTGGGCGGCGCTCACTGGTGGGCTGGCACTTTTTCTTTATTCCAGAAACATCGATTGGGCTAAAAATTTTACTCAGCGTATTTCCTTGCTGTATCGGTTTATCAATAAAAAATATTATGTGGACGAAGTCTACAAGGCCGTTTTTGTAACATCTTTGGCTTTCATCTCCCGTGTCTTTCTTTGGAAAGGGGTGGATCAAGCCTTAGTGGATGGGGTGCTGGTTCATGGTGGGCCGGATGTGGCTAAAGGATCCGCCAAAATATTATCTAAAATTCAGTCCGGACTTTTAAGTCATTATCTTTTGTATTTCTGGGGTGGGCTGATTTTATTTTTGTGTTTGGCGGTGAAGTAGAGAAAAAGCGTCATCCCGGCAGGTTTTCCCGAAGGAATCCCCTTGGGATAAGCCGGGATCCATTTTTTTAAATTTAAACTGGACCCCGTGTCCAGCACGGGATGGCGGCAAATAATATGGATTTTATTAACAATCATATTTTGACATTAGTTACTTTTTTCCCCTTGGCTGCGGCTTTGTTTTTGGTTTTTTTGCCGGCTCAGGAAAAGAAGCTTATTTCAAATTTCGGAATTTTATTTGCACTGATTGAGTTTGTTCTCTCTCTTCACTTGTATTTTCATTTTAAGAATACTGGGAGTTTTGAATTTTTAGAAATATTCCCTTGGATTACGGCGTGGAATGTTAACTATCTTGTCGGTATCGACGGCGTTAGCCTTTTGTTGATTTTATTGACCACTCTTTTAACGCCTTTGGCCCTTATTGGATCGCGCACTTCAATTTCTGAGAGAGTTAAAGAATTTGTGATTTCGGTATTAGTTTTAGAAGCCGGGATGATTGGTGTTTTTAGTGCGCTCGATCTCTTCTTATTTTATGTTTATTGGGAAGTGATGTTGGTTCCGATGTATCTTATCATCGGCGTCTGGGGTGGAAACCGCCGCATTTATGCGGCTATCAAGTTTTTCATCTACACCATGGCTGGTTCTGTGTTGATGTTGATTGCTTTTCTTTATCTTTCTTTTCAAGCAGGCGGTTCTTTTAACTTGATGGAAATTTATGATGTGAACCTTTCATCTCAAGTGCAACTCTGGCTTTTCTTAGCATTTGCTTTGGCGTTTGCCATCAAGGTTCCCTTATTTCCTTTTCATACGTGGTTGCCGGATGCTCACGTGGAAGCCCCTACAGCAGGTAGCGTGATTCTTGCGGGTGTGTTACTCAAAATGGGTACTTATGGTTTTTTCCGTTTTGCTATGCCGCTGTTTCCTTTGGGCTTTAAGGTGTGTCAGCCTTATCTTATTATTCTTTCCGTCATTGGTGTGGTTTATGGGGCTCTTGTTGCGATGGTGCAGACCGATATGAAAAAACTGGTGGCTTATTCTTCTGTGTCTCACATGGGTGTCGTGATGCTGGGTTTATTTTCTCTGAATAAAACAGGTATTGAGGGCGGTTTATATCAAATGTTAAATCACGGTATTTCTACGGGAGCTCTGTTTCTTCTCGTTGGGATGATTTATGAGCGCACCCATTCCCGTGACATTGCCGCACATGGTGGTTTGGCTAAAACATTACCGTGGTATGGCATTATTTTTCTTATCGTTACCTTTTCATCCATCGGGTTTCCTTTAACCAACGGTTTTATTGGAGAGTTTCTTTCTTTAGGTGGAGCCTTTCAGACTTATCGTATTCCAACTTTAGTAGCGGCCACGAGTGTGGTGTTGGGTGCTGTTTATATGTTGTGGCTAGCTCAGCGTATTCTGTTTGGTGAAGAAAAAAATCCCAGTGGGCATGCTTTACACGATTTAAATTTACGTGAAGTTTTAGTGTTTGTTCCTCTGATTCTTTTAATTTTTTGGATGGGTATTTTCCCCCAAAAAGTTTTTTTGGATAAACTCGACCGTCCGGTTGATCAATTGATGGTGCAGATGGAGATTTCGCATGAATGATCTGACGACTTTTAAAGCCATCCTGAATGCCGGTTATCCGATCTGGATGTTAACAGCGGGGGGGTTGTTGTGCCTTTTCGTGGATACGCTTTTTCCTAAGCGCGGCAGTAAATTAGTATTTAGTGTCGGTGTTTTTTCTCTGGCGGTTTCACTCTATTTTGCATTTCAACAATGGCTTCAAACTACGGGAAACGGCCAGCAGGATTTGCTTGTTTGCGATCGTGTGACTTTGTTTTTTGCCTTTATTGTCATCTTTGTCGGATTGATGAGCTTGTTTAGTGCTTATGCGTATTTGAAAGCGCATGAATTGGTTTCGGGAGAAATGGTTTCGCTCATTATTTTTTCTGTAGTGGGAATGCTCTTCTTGTTTGCATCCGATCATTTGCTGGTCAACTTTATCGGTTTGGAAATTATGTCACTGTCCGTTTATGTGATGGTTGGTTCTAACCGTCACGATTTACGTTCCAATGAGGCAGCCATTAAGTATTACGTGATGGGGTCGGTGGCTTCAGCCGTTCTACTTTATGGTATTGCTTTGCTGTATGCTCGCTTTGGAACCATCAAACTTGGGGATTTGGCTTTGCTTAACAGTTCTGTCCCTGCTGGTGATTTTCTGCCCACTTTGGCCGTAGTATTATTGTTGACCGGATTTTTGTTCAAACTGGCGCTAGTTCCATTTCACTTTTGGGTTCCCGATGTTTATGAAGGATCCCCTGCGCCGGTCACCGGTTTAATGTCTACAGGAGTTAAAGCGGCATCATTTGCGTTGTTCATCCGGATTCTGACAGCCCTCAATTATTTACCTGCAGGTGCTGTGCCTACTCTTTTACTTATTTCTGTTATTGCAACACTCTTAGTCGGTAATTTGGGAGCCATTGTTCAAGATAATCTTAAACGCATGTTGGCGTATTCTTCTATTTCTCATGCGGGTTATCTTCTTTTGGGTTTGCTCATTGGTTTTAAGGATGGAAAATTTGATCCGGAAGTTTCCTCCGCTGTGTTGTTTTATTTAATGGGATATACTTTTACTACATTAGGCGCGTTTGCAATTTTGTCGGTGATGATTGAAGAGAAGCAAGAAGCCAATCAACTTACGGATCTGCATGGGTTGGGTTATTTACGCCCCGGTTTGGCGGCAGGACTTTCCTTGTTTCTTTTGTCTCTATTGGGCTTACCGTTAACGGCAGGCTTTGCCGGTAAGTACGGAATTTTTGCTTATGCCATTAAGAAGGGTTTTATTACGTTGGCTGTTTTCGGGATTGTGACCAGTTTAATTTCCGCTTATTATTATCTTCGTCCCTTAGTGTTTATGTATTTTAAAGGCGTGCCAGATCGTCCGCGGTCTTTTGTGAAGGCCCCCATTCATTTTACGGCGATGTTCGCCATTGTTTTTTGCGCGTTGGCCACTCTCTATCTAGGTATCAACCCCGATAATTATATCCACCTGGCCCAACTGGCCGCCCAGGCTTTTAAATGATCATTGTATGACTCCCCCGATGACCGCCGGGGCACCGGTAATGTCGGGTTCATCTCCGATAATGGGCTCTTCCCATAAGCTTTCATCCGGCAGTGTGAAGTCGGGCAATTCGAGACCGGCATTAGTGCAATTGGATTCGGCCACGGCTTTCATTCTTTGTTCCTTATCAATAGCTTTGACGTAGTAATTCTCATCGGTGGCGACATCGATTACCGTGGCGCCATCACTGATGTTAAATGCGGGCACCCAACGTATGGGGCTGTCTTCGTTCCATTCGCCACAATCAATATCTTCACCGGTGTCCATGCTGACGCATTTGCCAGGGATGCCGTGGAGTTGTCCCGGTCCACTGAAATCAAGGAAGTATTTGATTTCTTCTTCATCCGTGTACTCGACAAAAAGAGGTGGATCGAAGGTGAGGAATTCGTCGTTGGATGGGTCTTGCAATAAGGAAAGCTGGTTCCAGTCGTTAGGTCCTGTTTCCCAGGTATAGAAAGTATCTATATTTCTGGATTTCCATGCACAGGTGGTATCTTCATCCCAATCACAAGCCAGGTTGGGCAGCTCCGAAACAGGGATGAGGGTTCCTGTCCAAATACCCGAACCAAATTCCCCCTCATCTTCTGTCACGATGGGAGAACTTCCATTCTTCAGGACCATATTATCGGCATCGAAAGTGTAACTGGCATAATGGGTTCCGGCCACAAGTGAACCAGGAGGCACGGATTGAGCTAAGCTTTGATAGGAGTCTTCTCCGGCTTCCCAGCTGCTGGCATCTAGATAGCTAGAAGGGTCGGATGGATCAGGGCATCTATCGAAGCAAGCCAGTGACGTTGGCATGTCATCATCCCCCGGGTAGACCACATTTTCTCTGTAAAAAACGACGGAAGAGTCATTGGTTAATGTGGAAAGCTCACCTGTAGAGGGGTCCCGTAACATGACTTGTCCGGCTCCTCCGAGTGATTGGGACCAAAAATAGAAGTCGTAATCACTGTCTGAAAATTCTACTTCTTCGGGAGTGATGGCTTCAGGAACCCAATTTTCTTCATTGACTTGATGGGTCTTCATGAGTTTTTGGGTATTTTTGTTCCATTCTACTTGGTAGTTGGTGCAACCTCCTTCAAAAGAGCATTGTCCCCAGCTGAGGGGTACGCCACTAATGTCTGCCATCGAGACGGTTTGGCGGGTATGTTTTTTGAGTTTTCCTGGAGCTATAAAAAGTCGATAAGGGGTTCCTGAGTTTTCGGAGCCCGGTCCTCCGAAGGTTTCTTTATTAACGGTGTCACCATTTTCTATGCCGGCTTCTTCGGGCATCCAAACTCCCCAATACCCGATCCACCCGTGGAATTTTTTATTATCGTCATTGGTGAAGGTAATGGGAAATCCCGAGTTTCGTGTTACGAGAGCCCCTGGATTTGCATTGTCTTCGGTGTAGTATAAGTTATAGCGATGGACGGTCTCATCGAAATCGGAGCGATTGAGGCAGACATTGTTTTCACCGTCGGAGCGGTAAAAATAATTATCATCGGCGGCTATGATAAATTCTTTATCGTGGGAAGCGCTGTCGAAGTTTTCGCTACTTTGTAGATGGCCGCGAATATTGGATCCTTCTCTGTTCAAGGTCACCTTTTCGTTGAAACCTCCATTTTCAAAATCGGAGGTGTTGAAGAATTTAAGCAGGATCACGCCGTCTACCCGTTCGGTCAAGAGATAACCTCTCATGACGGCGTCAGTGCCCACGTTGCCGTTATCATCTTCCATAAAAGCTTGGAAATCCATTTTGAAAATGCCGTAAGGGTTGGAGATGCTCTTGCTTTCGGTGATTTCCATCCGGGTTTTGATGAGCATGGCTGGATCAAATTCATCCCCAGACATGTGAATCCAAGTAGCCACAATATGAGGAGAATTATTGTCGGCCCGATAAGAATTCACTGTCCATTCTTCATAATTGGGTGCTGTTGTTGATGATGATTGGTCTTGGGATGTTTGACTTACTCCTTCCACCTCATCGCTGTTTTTTTCGCATTGATTTGTGTCGATATAAGCCAAATAATCTCCAAGATTAATCATGTCATTGTAAGAAGTTTGATCGATCATGCAGAGGATTTCGTTGACCGTATTGAAAATTTCTGTGGATCGTTCTTGGACAAAGACAAAAGTCTCGTCTGTATTATAGTCGGAATCATCGGGAAGATCAGAGACGAGAGATTTAATGGATGAAAGGGCTTTAATTAGCGCGGGCTCTGCAGAAGATTGCGCGTCTACGACGCTGACTTTTTCAGTGACCGTGAGGGCACTTCCTGAACCACCAATGGCTCCTGCTCCTCCTTCGGAAGAACTAGAAGATGTTGATCCGCTGCCTCCACAGCCTCCCAGTCCTCCATAACTGAATAAACTTAAAATAGCCCATAGCCCAAAATAATAAAGGTTGGTTTTAAATCGTTGCATAGCCCCCTCCTCAAAAATGAAAACATTTATGTATTTAGGGGGAACCTTTGCAAAGGAAACGCCAAAATTATGAATATAATTAATCTATATCATTTCAATGATATGCCATTTTTTAACTGTTTGATTTTGTCGAATAAGGTGGGTATTTAATTACTGGTTTGTCAAAATTTTTTACCATCCGCCCGAACTTCCTCCGCCACCAAAACTACCGCCACCACCTGAAAATCCCCCTCCAGAAAATCCTCCACCCGAGCTGCTTCTACCACCAAAACGACTACTGCCGCTATTCATGGCGCGTGAAAACTTTTCTAATTTCCTTTGGAAGTTATAACCTGTGGTGGAATGTCCCATCCAAATTTTTAGGATGGGAAAACCAATAACAAAAAGTGTGAGAAGAAAGGCGCCGATTATTTTGCCAACAAAGACAAGAGATACGGCCCAAAATGGCATGAGAAAAAAATATAAAAACCAGCTAGCGCATCCAGATGCAGACAAGGCCATTACAGTAAAAAAACCGATGACGAGGACAAGAAATAATGTCCCTATGATATAACGCATCGGGTCTACTTGTTTGGTAGTTGTGTAAGCTTGTGGTTGATAGCTGTGTTGAATGGTATTCATGATGGCGGTGAGACCTTTTGTAATGCCTTGATCGAAATTTTGGTTTCTAAATTCTGGAGTGATTTCATTCCGGATGATTTGTTGGCAGCGAAAATCTGTTAAATCAGCTTCTAACCCATATCCAACTTCAATACGAATTTTTCTGTCGCTCTTAGCGATAAGGAGAAGTACGCCATTGTCTTTGTCTGCCTGCCCTAGTTTCCAAGTAGAGACTACACGTAGTGAGTATTCTTCCAACACTTCGCCTTCTAGACTAGGAATGGTCAGGACGGCAATTTGATTAGATGTTTTGGCTTCAAAGTCCGCTAGTTTTTGTGTCAGTTGAGTTATGGTTTCGGTTGAAAGAATATGCGCACGATCATTGATACGTCCTTCAAGTGGGGGGACGTCTAAAGCATGTGCTGGTAAACTAATGAGTAAAAAAAGAAAAAGAATTTTTTTCATGTAAGAAGACGCACAACGTTGGGTCGTTCGTTGGTGTCGTTGGGTTCTATAACAAATCCATGTTCTTTAAGAAGAAGCCCACATTGAGCGATTGCCGCAATAATACCTTCGGCTGGTTTTTTCTGCCGAATACCTTGAACGATTTTATTGACAATGTCGTCCCATGTTTTGGGTGTTATCTTTTGATTAATGCCACTATC
>CAZQCI010000059.1:0-12725 GCA_964592255.1 uncultured Nitrospiraceae bacterium
GGATAATTTACAATCGATTTTGGATACGATGGACACCGTTCAAGGCCAGCAAAATGCGCGGCTAGACACTGCGGAGACGAATATTTCGACATTAAGTACAGCGGGTAGTAGCTTACAATCAGATCTGGACGCAGAAATAGCAGCCAGAAAAGCAGCCGATACAGTGTTGCAGACTAATATTGATAACGAGGCAATTACAAGGGCCGCTGGTGATACAACGTTACAAGGTAATATAGATACAGTATCTTCTGATTTGGAAACCCATGCAGCTTCCACATCAGGGGTCCATGGAGTGACCGGTACTCTCGTAGGCACAAGCGATACTCAGACGTTAACGAATAAGACGTTGGGAAGTGGTACTACAATCACTAGTAATGTCACCGTAGCTAGTGGTAAAACTATTGATGGGGTGGATATTAGTGCGTTGAAGAGTCAGGTGGATAGTATGGGTGATGGTACAGATCCATCATACAACAGTGTTACCATCACAGGAACAACTACTTCTCCCTCATCCAACACAATGTATAAAGATCTTATTCCCGTAGCCTGGGGACGGTTTGACCATAGTAGTATGTCTACAACTTCTTGTAGTACGGCAGGCATTCAAGCATCGTTCAATATCTCGTGTGTTCAAAAAATTGGTGCAGGGACTTACGAAGTTTATTTTGCCACCAAGCCTTCTTCCGAAGCGGATGGGACGAGTGTGACTACTTATTCTGTTACTGGAAATCAGAATGATAATGATGGTGTTTTGTCGGTTTCAGATACATATAGTGATTATTTTGTGGTAAATACTTATGAGGTCAGTGGAGGGAGCTCTGGACACAATAGTACTGATTTTTCAATCATGGTAATGGGTTGGGAATAGTAAGAGTTATGAAAGGGATTGCATGGTCAGGTATTTTTATATTTTAGGATTAATTTTTTCGATTTTTATATATACAGCTTGTGGAGGGGGAGGTGGTGGCTCCAGCTCTTCCGGCTCTGGTTCAAGTGGAGGAAGTGGCGGGACAAGTACTGGTAATACAGTAAACACGGCTAAATTGGTTGATACTCCTTTCGTAGGTCTCACCATTGGAGATGATTTAGATCCCACAACATTTTTTTGTGATGCTCCTTATAAAACAGATTCCATCACTTCTTTTCCTATAAAAGTTTTTGCTGCTTTTTTTACTGCAACTCAGGAAGAATATATTCAAGAAGGAGTTGATCTTGCCAATGAAGGACTTGGTTTTGAAGCTTACGAGATAACGGATGAATGGAGTGATGATGTGAGAGTCTTTTATAAAGTTGATCAAATTGATGGTGATTATAGTGGTTATACTTATGCAACTATTCGTACTTTTAATGATAACTATTACTCAGAAACTCAAATGGCTGATTGGGCTGTAGAAATTAGGAGTGGCCCAGCAGCTACTACTGGCTTGGTCCACATCGTTGCTCATGAGTTAGGGCATGCTTCAGGATTGAGGGGTCACTTTCTTATAAATTATGGAGATAACACAATAGATTCTTTAGAAAGCTGTTCTCTCATGAGTGCTACTGAAGCTTGTGACCCCCCCGCTCTCACTGACTACAACACCATGATGAGTATGCAAGGGCAGATTATGCAAGATCACCTTACAGAAGTTGGAGATATTTCCGGTGATGACCCTTGTGATTCACCCGGGTCTGGTGGGGTGGATTGAACGATCATTCCGATGTTTTGATCTTCAGTCATCCCGGAGTGTTGTAATCCGGGATCCAATCTGAATCAAATGGATCCCGTATAACAATGTTACAGGGTGACGAATTAACATAAGTTGCGGGTCTCTACCTCTGAGATGATGCATTTGATCGTCCGATTGGACAGATTAAACTGTCCGATAATCGTACTCTTTCTGAGCATTTTGTTTTTGTAAAAAATCTATCTTATTAAAATTCCAATACAATTTCTTTTTTATTTTTCTGGCACGTTAGTTGCTCTTACGACTTCGAGGTTTTTTTAAATTATTTCAACTAGGAGAATAACTATGAAGAATAAAAAATATTTTCGTGATGTGTATTTGATAGGTATTAGTTTTATTGCGGGAGTCTTATTTATTGTCCAGTGCGGAGGTAGTGCTAAAAGTATGGCAGAGTCCGTGATGCAAGCATTAAATATTACATTTGATAATGCGGCCACAGGGCTTAGTGCTGATAATGTTCAGGATGCCGTTACTGAATTGGCTCACGATATGCCTATGGTGTATGACGCAGAGGGAAATAAAATAGGAGTTCTTATCAATATTAACAATGGACCCTGGATTGTTTGGGACAATACACTAAAAATACCCTTTAAAGTAAATCCTTCTACCGGTGAAGTAGTTGTAGTTTCCAATAGCGATACCTATAATCCTATTTATTTTACTTCAACCGATTGTAGTGGGACTCCCTATTTAAGTTACGTCACGGGGACTACGGATAGCAGCTCTTATCCTGTGCAAGCCAATGGGCAATTATATTGGTATCAATTTCAAGGAGGCGCGAAAGCAGAATCTGACATTTTATCGGCTATGGACCTACAGGGTAACTGTTCCAGTGGAGGAGGGCTTTTTGTTAAAAAAGTTGTTCAAGAAAATGAGCTTGAAAATGAGCCAATTGTCTTTATTGAAGCTGAAGCCATTGCTGAGCCTTCATATCAGGGGCCTTTATTTCTCCATTAAAGAAAACAATGAAGGGGAGTTTGAAGTTTTTGATATGTTTATCTTCAGTCATCCCGGAGTGTTGTAATCCGGGGTCCAATTTGAATCAAATGGATCCCGACTTGCCCCAGTGTGGCTTTCGTCGGGATGACGAAAATCATTCTGTTATGTTTTAGCAACTATCTTGTAAAAATGCCGATAATAGACATGAGTCAAAATATTTTGTAAGGTGAACAACACATTATGGCTACTTCTGCTGACATTACCCATTATGTACTTAAGCAATTTGGTGGGCATGAACTCAACTCTTCTGTAGGCTGGCAGGTCTTTGACCCTATTACTACGGATGGCTGCTCGGGTAGTCGTGAGGATTGGATGGTGGCGGATAGACAGAGACTTATTCCATCCAATACTTCTTATCCTGTTTACCGTAATTATGTTGCTCGTCTGAATGCGGCATCTTTAAATATTAGTCCTGTTTGCACAGGTGATGAAGAAGTTCGTTTAGTTTCTTTAACCGATATTAAAATAAGCAATCCTAACCCATGGGCTTCCACTTTTATACAATTACAATCTTCTTTGATGTTGGAAAGTAGAGCGCAAGCCGAATGGTTGGGAGATGTGATTTTTCAAATGGAGCAGTCGGGTTTTATTGACTCTGACTCATTAAGTACTGTGTTAGATTATATTAGGTATAACACAAATGGCTTTTTAGCCATCATGTCCATTGTTGTGTATGCTCTTCCAGGTAGTGAGGAATGGAGTGGTGATGCCGAATATGTTTTGCAGCAATTAAAACAAGAAGCTAAATATCCCAAAATTTCTAATCCTGCAGACCAAAAAGCCGTTAATCAAATGGCTGGCCTTCTATATACTGCGACACAAATTTGGGATGATCCCAGTTTTCAAAGTAAACTAGAAGAAGTAAAGTTACAGATGTAATCTTTCATTAAGCTTAAGGCTTTCCTTGTCTCAATAATTCTCATCTTAATATTTATTCTGCATTCATTTTATCAATTCTAATTAAAAGCGGTGTGTGGTGCACACTACTGTGTTCGATATTCTTTAAGGAACAGAAACATACTTTTGATTTTACCGATAATCATGATGGGTTTTTTGTTTATTGAAAGAGGAGGGGCTTATGTCATTTTTTTCTTATTTACTCGGCATCGGTAATTATGAGGCACCCATAGATGAAGATTTTATTGATTTAAGAGAATTGCAAAATCAGAATATCGACGAATCTGCCCTAAAAATTTTATTCGCTTTAGATCGTATGGGAACCTATGATGGATACCTTACGGTTAGTGAGCTTGCCCCTTTGGATAAAGTTAAAAACGGTATTTTTGAGCCTGAAGATGTAGAAAAAATGTCCCGTGAAATAGAGTGTAAGGATGATACTTATAAAACAGAAAATGGGGACTTCTGTAATGATCGGCTGACTTTTGCTAACAAACTTAAATGGAACTCTACTGAAGTATTTGGCCTGAGCCGTGTTTTCGAGCGTTATCATACGGTGGCTTCTCAAGTTTTCTCACGCTCTTATTTTACAGAGCAAAGTCTAAGAGAGGCCGGTGCTCCTCATCCTTATAAAACTGCTCATCAACGACTTTTAGAAATTATTGATGGTCCACTGTCACAAGTCTTTTTGGACTTATATCATGGTAGTGTCCAGCCTAAAAACCTAGAGATTCTGCATGAAGCGGTTAGTCGTTATAACCCCGAATTTGACACCTTGCTTTCTCGTGTTTTTGATCTCCAGCAAGAAGCTCAAAATGTTCAAGATCCAAAGACGACGCAAGTGTTAAAATTATGGGAAGAGATTAACGATCGCTTTTTGATTCCTGAAAAAATTTATGTCAATCTTACACCGACGAATTACAATACAGTTACCGGTGTTTTTGAAGATCGGTACGATAAATTTTCTTTTGCTGTTGCGACCATCACTAAAAATGAACGTGCCCGAAACCCTGCGGATCCTGAAAAATGGGTTCGTATCCTTTATCTTAAGGACTATGCAACGCGTTATGAAGAAATAAATAATCAGGAGGTTTATGACCCTGACACACATAGCTATTATCAGACTTTTGATGTATCTGTGACTGGTGGAGATTTGGGGCAAACTTTATCGGAGGATAGAGTTCTTATCAATGTAACAGAGATTGAAAAGGCTGCAGATGCTGTTTTCTCTTCACCAAACTCTTCCTCTCAGTCTTCACAAGTGAGTCATTCTATTTTGCCTCTGAAACAATTTGATCGGCAGGCGTGGATTGATGCTCGTCTTCGCTTAACGAGAACCCATGAATTATCCCATGCGGGCGACTGTGCTTTAGGAATCAGTGACGCTTTATTAACACAAGATCGTGAAAGTCGTTCTTATCTTTCGATGTTAGAAGACGATGATTGGGCCTTAGCCTTTCATTGTTCGACGAGTGCTCTTTTAGAATACTATGGAAATACTAGATATACTGAAAAAGACAGCTATGGTTTGGGGCCATTGAAGCCTCGTCAATTCCATACGTCTAATGCGGTTGGTTGGGCTCAGGCGTTATACTCTTTGGGTTTAGAACTCAAAGACCCTGATGATCCTAAGAAGCCTATTCTTGTCCATCAACAGAATGTGTATATAGACTACGTAAAGATGCCGGCCGAAAAAATAGGTCGTGCTCTGGGGCTGCTGTCACCACAAGAGCGACAAGCCTTGATGGAAAAGATAAAGAAGAAGTATTTTTCTCCCCAAAAATAATTGTTCGTATAGAAAAATTCGTATAGAAAAAACTTGATCCCCCCGGATTCTTGGTATAGAAGCCCAGAGGAACTCATTATGAAAAAAGAGTTCCCTCAAGCTTTAACTTTTGATGATGTTCTGCTGCAGCCTGCCGAAAGCAGCATTTTGCCTAAAGACGCCCTCACTCATACAAAATTAACACGAAAAATTGAATTAACAATTCCGTTAGTTTCTTCCGCTATGGATACGGTGACGGAAGCTAAAACAGCGATTACGATGGCGCGTCATGGAGGCATTGGCATTATTCATAAAAATATGCCGCTTGAGGCTCAGGTGCGCCAAGTCGTCCAAGTTAAAAAATCTGAAAGTGGAATGGTTGTCGACCCCGTTACTTTGGATCCGGATCAAACTGTGGCCGAAGCGTTTGCATTGATGCGCCAGTTTGAAATTTCCGGCTTTCCTGTTACTAAAAAAGGGCGTCTTGTGGGGATTCTTACCAATAGAGACCTGCGTTTTCTTAAAGATAAAAAACAAAAAGTAGCTGATGTGATGACCTGTAAAAACTTGGTCACCGTTACCGAAAAAGTCAAACCGGATGAAGCCAAAGCTTTGTTACAAAAACACCGCATCGAAAAACTGTTAGTTGTCGACAAAAATAATAATCTTAAAGGGCTCATTACCGTTAAGGACATTGAAAAAACGGAAAAATACCCTCAGGCGAATAAAGATTCCTTAGGCCGTTTGCGTGTGGGTGCGGCCGTTTCCGTTGGGGCTAGTGGATTGGAAAGAGCGTTGGCTCTTTTTGAAGCTGGCTGTGATGTGGTGATTGTCGATACCGCACACGGACATCAAAAAATGGTGGCTGATACTGTGAGGGCCATCAAGAAATCAAATAAAGAAATTCAAGTTGTGGCGGGTAATATTGCCACGGGTGAAGCAGCGGAAGCTCTTATTAAAGCCGGAGTGGATGGCGTTAAGGTAGGGGTAGGGCCCGGTTCTATTTGTACAACACGCATTGTTACGGGGGTAGGGGTTCCACAAATCACAGCCATCCAAAACTGCGTAGAGGCTTGTCGTAAAGCGGGGGTTCCCTTAATTGCCGATGGCGGTATTAAATATTCCGGTGATGTGGTTAAAGCCCTTGCTGCCGGTGCCGATAGCGTGATGATTGGTTCTGTCTTTGCTGGAACCGATGAGGCTCCTGGAGAAATGCAATTGTATCAAGGTCGTAGTTATAAGGTTTATCGTGGCATGGGGTCGATGGGTGCTATGCAGCAAGGTGGTAAGGAACGTTACTTTCAAGCGGATGTGGAAGAAGAGGCTAAATATGTTCCCGAAGGTATTGAAGGTCGCGTGCCTTACAAAGGCCCTTTGGCTGACAGTATTTATCAAATTGTTGGCGGGCTTCGCTCTGCCATGGGCTATTTAGGATCCGCCACGATAGAAGAATTACATCAAAAAGCCCGTTTTGTTCGCATCACTCAAGCAGGGCTTAAGGAATCACATGTCCACGACGTGATCATCACCAAAGAAGCGCCGAATTATAATCTCGGCTGATACACATGAATAAAGTTCTTATCCTCGATTTTGGATCTCAATACACTCAACTTATTGCTCGCCGCATCCGTGAAGAAGGTATTTATTGCGAAATCCATCCGTGTACCGTGAGCTTTGAAAAGATCAGAGAATTTAATCCTCAAGCTCTTATTCTGTCCGGTGGGCCTGCTTCAGTGCTGGCTAAAGGTTCCCCCAAAGTAGATAAAAAAGTTTTTGAAATGGGTTTGCCGGTTTTGGGTATTTGTTATGGCATGCAGCTTATGACGCATCTCCTGGGCGGGAAAGTACTAGCCTCAAAGAAAAGGGAATACGGAAAAGCGACTCTGGTCATTGCGTCTCCGTCAAAGGCGGGCGAAGTCCCAAAGGGATCCCTAGGGACAATCCAGTCGGAGCTTATGGATCGCCACGTCTACCTGAGGCAGACTCGCGATGACCTCTTTGGTGGACTTCCCGATCAATCCACAGTCTGGATGAGTCACGGTGATTCTATCCAAAAATTGCCAGAAGGTTTTTCTATTATCGGTGAAACCGAAAATAAAATTGTTGCCGCTATTGCAAGTTCGGAACGCAGGCTTTATGCGCTTCAATTCCATCCGGAAGTGGTTCATACCGACTATGGTAAGAATGTTCTTTCCAATTTTCTTTTCCAGATCGCAGGTCTTAAGAAGGATTGGTCCATGGATTCTTTCCTTCAACAATCAGTTTCACAAATTAGAGATAAGGTTAAGAAAGAAAAGGTAATTTTAGGTTTGTCTGGAGGGGTGGATTCTTCCGTCGCGGCGGTTCTTATTCATCAGGCTATTGGCGATCAACTGACCTGTATTTTTATTAACAATGGATTGCTTCGTAAAGATGAAGAAAAGAAAGTGCAGCAGGTTTTTAAGGAAAATTATCATATTAAAATGAAGTATGTGGATGCCTCGCAGTTGTTTTTGAAGGCTCTCAAAGGTGTTGCTGACCCTGAAAAAAAGCGCAAGATCATCGGGCGCGTTTTTGTAGAGGTGTTTGAAAAAGAAGCCAAAAAAATCAAAGGGGCCACCTTTTTAGGGCAGGGCACTTTGTATCCAGACGTCATCGAAAGTGTTTCTTTTAAAGGCCCTTCGGCTGTCATTAAAAGTCATCATAATGTAGGCGGGCTTCCTAAAAAAATGGGGCTTAAATTGTTGGAGCCCTTTCGCGAGTTATTTAAGGATGAGGTTCGCCAATTAGGCCGTGAGCTGGGGATGCCTGAGGAAATGATTCATCGTCATCCGTTTCCGGGTCCAGGTTTGGCTATCCGTATTTTAGGGCCTGTTTCCAATGACCGTTTACATTTGGTCAAAGAAGCGGACGCCATTGTTTTGGAAGAAATTAAAAAAGAGGGTTGGTACAATAAAGTCTGGCAAGCCTTTGCTGTGCTTTTGCCTGTTAAATCCGTTGGGGTTATGGGGGATGAACGTACTTACGAATACACATGCGCTCTGCGCGTCGTGGAAAGTTTGGATGGCATGACGGCCAATTGGGTGGGGCTTCCGCAAAATCTTTTGGGTCGCATTTCTAATCGTATTATCAACGAAGTTAAGGGTATTAATCGTGTTGTCTACGACATCTCTTCCAAACCTCCCGCTACCATCGAGTGGGAATAGACCGAAAACTGCACGGTCGGTTTTTGTTTTTTTTCTAAATCTCTAAAAAATATCAGAATTTTTTTTGGCATGCCGCTTGCTCTAGCTTTGCATCGTTACTCTTGACTTTGTCCCTATATATAGGTACAATATGAAATTAACAGTTCTCTACTATGAAACAACACGAAGGTCTCAACCTGTTCGGGATTATATTTTATCCCTGAATGAAAAGGAACAGGCTAAGCTAATGGCCTTAATTGATTTTCTTTCTGAAAGAAGAGTGCTCACAGAGCCTTTTTCTAAGAAAATATCGGGTTATTCCGGACTTTATGAGCTTCGTTCAGGGGCGCATCGTATTTTTTATTGTTATCAAGAACAGAATATTGTTTTGCTGCATGCTTTTCGTAAAAAGTCACAAAAAACTCCCCAGCGTGAGATTGAGTTAGCTGTGCATAGGAAAAATTCTTAAAAATAAGGAGAGGGTATGAAAATAGGAGGTAGTTTTCATAAAGACCTTGAAAAAAGTCTGAAAAGCTCAAGTTTCAAGATTGTTTTTGAAAAAGAAAAAGCACGTCTTAACTTAACAGCTCAGCTTCGTGAAACGATGGAGCGGTCTCAGCTTTCTATTAGAACTGTTGCAAGCCGGATGAAAACGAGTAAATCACAAATCCAACGCCTTATCAGCGATGATTCCGCTAATATCGAAGTTGATACCCTAGTCAGGTTCGCTGCGGCTGTGGGCTGTAAACTGCAGATTAGCTTCATACAATAACCCCTTGTCTTTTAAAAAACCCTCCATTATACCCCGGTTTCTATGAAAGTTCTTGTTATCGGATCTGGCGGTCGGGAGCATGCTCTTATCTGGAAATTATCACAAAGCTCTCAAATCAAAAAAATTTATTGTGTACCCGGAAACGGTGGTATTGCAGAGCTTGCTGAATGTGTGACTATTTCCGTTCAAGATATTTCTCAACTAGTGGAGTTTGCCAAAAAAAATGCTATCGACTTAACCGTTGTCGGGCCTGAGGCGCCGTTGGCTTTGGGTATTGTGGATGAATTTGAAAAAGAAGGGTTGAAAATTTTTGGTCCGAAAAAGAATGCTGCTATTATCGAGTCGTCCAAATGTTTCTCAAAAGAATTTTGTATTCGCCATGGTATTCCTACCGCACCGTTTGTGTTTTTTACTAATATAGCTGAAGCGCGTATTTTTTTGGAAAAGAAAGCCCAGTTTCCTATCGTCATTAAGGCCGATGGTTTAGCGGCTGGAAAAGGCGTTGTTGTGGCCCAAAATTTATCGGAAGCCCTCAAAGCCGTTGATGACATGCTTGTTTACGAACGTTTTGGTGATGCGGGGCGCAAAATTATTTTGGAAGAATTTATGGAAGGGGAAGAGGCTACGTTTATGGTGGCCACCGACGGCACACATTTTCTTCCTTTAGAAACGTCTCAAGATCATAAACGCATTTTTGATAACGACCAAGGACCTAATACCGGTGGTATGGGCGCTTATAGTCCAGCACCTATTGTGACGGCAGCTGTTTATGAAAAAGTGGTTGCCACCATTATCAAGCCCTTTATCAAAGGGATGAAAGAAGAAGGTCGCCCTTACAGTGGGATTCTTTATGCGGGTTTGATGATTAATCATGGTATCCCACGGGTGGTGGAGTTTAATTGTCGCTTTGGCGATCCGGAAGCGGAGGCCATTTTGTATCGCATGGAATCCGATTTGGTTGATTTGATTCTCGCGGTTGTAGAAGGACGTTTGTCAGATTGCGCTATCCGTTTTAGTGAAAAAAATTCCGTATGTGTTGTGATGAGTGCGGAAGGATATCCTGGCCATTACGAGTCAGGTAAGGTGATTGAAGGGCTTGAAAAAGCAGGAGCCTTAAAAGACGTGCAGGTTTTTCATTCAGGAACACGTTTGGAAGGGGGAAAGATTCTCACAAACGGAGGAAGAGTGTTGGCTGTGACAGCTAAAGGAAAAGATTTGCAGACAGCCATCAATTTAGTTTACAAGGGGGTTTCCAAAATTGTTTGGGAAGGTTCATTTTATCGTAAAGACATTGGGAGAAAAGGACTATGACAATACAAGTAGGCATTGTAATGGGTAGTGAATCGGATTTGGCTTCCATGCAAGAGGCAGCCAAAGTACTTTCGGAATTTGGTGTGGGTTCCGAAATTAAAATTTTATCAGCCCACCGAACACCCGATTTAGCCGCAGAATATTCCAAAACGGCTCATTCCCGGGGGATTCAAGTTATTATTGCCGGGGCTGGAATGGCTAATCATTTAGCGGGTGCCATGGCGGCTCATGCCGTTATTCCTGTGATTGGTGTTCCTTTGGATGGTTCCCCTTTATTAGGCTTGGATGCACTGATGGCGACGGTGCAAATGCCTCCGGGTGTGCCTGTGGCCTGTGTGGCTGTCGGGAAAGCAGGGGCTAAAAACGCTGGGCATTTGGCTCTTCAAATTTTAGGGCTTTCCGATAAGAAAGTTCAGGAAAAAATTATCGCGTTTCGCAAGAAAAACGTGGATGACATTGTCGAAAGAAATAAAAAATTATAAACAATCCGCTTCTCCTCGGTTGAGCCTGGCTCAGGCACTTGAGGTTCTTAAAAAAGGTGGGGTAGTGGCTTACCCTACCGAAACCTTCTATGGTTTGGGGGTTGTTGCTGATGACGTTTACGCCTTGGAAAAAATTTTTGAAATTAAAGAGCGTGATCGAGGCAAACCTGTTTCCATTCTCATCGCTGATAGAGCCCAGCTTGAGTCCTGGGTAGACAATGTATCACCCCGTGATGAAAAACTGATCACGGCTTTTTGGCCCGGAGCATTGACTCTCGTTTTTAAGGCGCGATCATCTGTTTCCAATTTGTTGACAGCCGGTAGTGGAAAACTGGGTGTGCGTATTTCTCCTAACCCAATTGCTTTAGGTTTATGTAAAGGATTAGGACGGGCAATTACGGCTACCTCCGCTAATTTATCGGGTGAGTCCTCCTGTCGCACTGCTGAAGAAGTGGCGGCTCAGTTGGGGTCTCGTATCGACGGGATTGTAGAAGGAGTGACCTCTCCAACCTCCAAAGGATCTACAATTTTGGATGTTTCGGGAGAAGAAATAAAAGTAATACGAGAAGGGGATGTATTGTTGAAAAGGATTGAAGAACATTTGAAATCTAACTGATCACTGTCATTGCGAGGAGCGCAGCCACTTGTGGCGTAGCGACGTGGCAATCCATGATGGATTGTTTCTCTGCTCTCAATGACTCATTAAACTCATGAGCCAATATCCAAAAATTCTTCCGTTTAAAGGGTTGATTTATAAAAAAGATAAAGTAGGAGATTTGTCCCAAGTGGTTACTCCTCCTTACGATGTGATTTCTCCGGAAATGCAGGCGGATTTTTACGACCGAAGCCCTTATAATTTTGTTCGTGTGGATTTTGCCAAAGACGAAGGGGATGCGAAATATCAGGCTGCTCAAAAAACATTTCAAGATTGGTTGCGGCAAGGAGTGATTGTTGCTGATGACAAACCGGCACTTTACTTTCATCACCATACCTTCAAATTACCCAATGGTGAGTCTGTGACGCGCAAAGGTTTTTTTGCAGTGCGTCGTATTGAAGACTTTTCTGAAGGGGGCATCAAGCCGCATGAAAAAACTTTGGATGGTCCTAAGGCTGATCGTCTCAAACTGACCCGCGCGGTAGAGTCTAATTTATCTCCAGTGTTTTCTCTCTATTCCGACCCAGAAAAGCGGATTGATCATTTAGTAGTTAAACTTAAAGAACAGGCTCCTATTTTTGATTTTGTTTCCTCCGATGGTGAACGCCATCAACTTTGGCGTGAATCGGATCCTACAGTGTGTAGATTTGTAGCGGAAATTTTGGAACAAAAGGCCGTATTTATTGCCGATGGCCATCATCGTTACGAAACCGCTATTAATTATCGTAACGAACGACGTTCTCAAAATCCTCCTTCGGATGGTTTAGAGGCTTTCAATTATGTGCTGATGTTTTTTTCAAATATGGATGATGAGGGATTGGTTATTCTTCCTATTCATCGGGCGCTGCATAGCCTCAAGGGTTTTAGTTTGGAAGAATTTTTGAGTCGATTAGAAGGTGATTTTAAAGTGACTCCTGTTGCGAAGGATGACCGTAAGGTGATTACTGAACAAT